>JBOGTX010000618.1:0-4008 GCA_050695695.1 Chloroflexota bacterium | reverse complement strand
GACCGGCCGCGGGCTGGGAAGGTATCCGCGAGGCGATCGTCGATCCGCGGTAGATCGACCGCCTCTTCGGCCAGGCGCTTGAGCATCGGAGCGTCGTCTCCGGCCAGGTCGGTCAGCGCGAGCGCCGCCTCCAAGTGATTCAGGTAGCCACCCGACCCCTGCGGCACCAGGAGGATGACCTTGAAGGCGCGATCGCTCAGCGGCAGGGCGACGCCGGTCGCGCGGAAGTGATGGATCTTGCCGAGCTTTTGAAACGCCACGTTCTGGAGCTGCACGCCGTCCAGCGCCAGGATCTGCTCCTGCTCCAACCCGAGGTCGTCGAAATCCACCAACCGGACGTCGCCGGCCCGGGTCAGGAGCTCTCGATAATCGGCCGCGCCGATTGGCGAGCCGTCGGGGCGGGTCGCCCGAATCTCGACGTCGAGCGCGGCGTGGACGTTCCACGGCCCGAATCGCTGGTGAACGGCAAGCGCGCGCGGCCGCTGGCGCCGTACCTCGGGATCCTCGATCGGTCGGAGCCGTTCTTTCAGGCGCGGATCCAGGTCGTCGAGGGCGGCCAGCAGGCGACGCTCGGCGCCGCGGGCGACCTTCACCGCGACGTCGTCCGGGGAATGGCGGTTTCGCGCGCCGTACGGGGCGGCGGTTGGCAGCAGGAGGTCGACGCTGATCTCGACGCTTCCGTCGGCGGCGCCGAGGCCGGCGATGGGGTCGGTTTCCGGCGCGAGGACCGGGAGGATCGCGCTCAGCAGCGCGGAGTCGTTGGGCGAAAGGAAGCGGTATCCGGTCGCGGTGGGTTCGGTCCCGCCGAGCCCGGCGCCGGTGAGAAGCCGACGCGCCGGCGCGTCGAAGAGCCTGGATTCGGGGGCCTGATCTTTGTAGAGAACCGGGCAGCCAAACCGTTGCCGGATGGCGATGACCGTCGCCCGATTGGCCGCCTCGCGCGCCTTCGCCTCGGTCTCCAGCCCGTGGTCGGCATCCAGGATCGTGTCGGAGCAGTAGCCTTCGACGATCAGCCTAACCGGCGCGCGGCCCGCCAGGGCGTCGATCAAACTGGCCGAATCGGCGGCGTCCCGCACGAGGAAGCCACGTTCGGTCAGCTCGTCGATCCGGTCGCGACGCGCGACCGTCGACTGCTCGGCCACCGCGACGTCCAGCCCAAGGCCCCGAAGGTATCCGGCCAGCTCGGTCGTCGTCTCGTCGAGACCAACCACGAGCACCGTCTGGTGGGGCGAGACGCGAACGGCGCGCCGGTGAACCGGCGACTCGGCGCCCGGAAACGAAAGGAGGATCGGCCGGTCGCCCTCTGGCCAGCGCAGCGCAACCTGATAGCGATCTGGCTTGTAAGCGTCGGCGGCACCCAGATGGCGAATCTCGCCCGAGAGGGAGCCGAGCGAGAACGGGCCACCGACGATTGGATTCTCTCGCGTTGGCGCGGCCGGCAGTTGATCGGCGATCGGATCGAGCAATCGCTCGGGTAGCGGATCGCTCACGTCGAGCAGTCGGCCGCGCTCGGCGACCCGCCGGGCCGCGAACTCCAGCACCGCGGCGGCGTACTCGACGCGGTCCGCCGCGAGGCCGCCGTCGAGCTCGGCGGTCGGGATGGCGCGCAGCGTGGCCTCGCGCCGGTTCCACCGAAGGGTCGCGAGTGGCCGGCCGGCGTGGCTCAGGGCGTGGAACTCGTCGCCGTCCAGGATCTCTTCGCCAAATCGGCGAGCCAGCGTCTCGCTCGGCTGAAGTGGCGTAACCGCGAGCTCGGTACCGGCATCCGACTGACCACGACCGGCCGATTCATCCCTCATGAGATTGCTCCGTCGTTATGAATGAGTCAAATTAAAGCTCGATGTCGTACGCCAGGCCGAGCGCTTCGGCTTCGTGCTTGATCTCGCCGCGGACGAACGCGTCAAGGGGCAGGCCGTTCCGCAGGCGGTCTTGCTTCAGGCCGTACTCGATCTCGCCCGGGAAGAAGATGCCCTTGGAGCCGGGGGCGAGCGCCGAGCCCTTGATCTGGGCGATCAACTCTTCTATGCGCGCCTTGAAGTCGTCGAGCGGGATGAAGTGGGCAATGTCGAGCGCCTGGAACAACTGCGCCGAGCCCTTCGAGCCAAGCCCTCGGCCGAAGCGGCCGCCCGAGAGAACGCCCGCCATGATATCGAGCATCACCGAAAGGCCATACCCTTTGGGCCCACCGAGGGGCAGAATTCCACCTTCCTGGCCCTTCTCGGGATCCTCGGTCGGGTTGCCGTCCTTGTCGACCGCCCAGCCGAGTGGAATCTTTTCTCCGCGCTCGTGGGCCATGCCGAGCTTGGAGCCGGCGACGACGCTGGTCGCCATGTCGAGGTTGAACGACCACGGTCGGGCGGTTGGCGCGGCCCAGGAGAGCGGGTTCAATCCGACGACCTTCTCGCGGCCACCTGGCGGGACCATGGCGATGCCGGCGTTGGTCGTCGCGTAGCCGATACAACCGGCATTGGCGGCCATCTGGGTGTAATAGGCGAGCGCGCCGATGTGCTGGCTATTGCGCAGCGAGACGATGCCAACCCCGTGCTCCCTGGCGCGCTCAATGGCGACCTTCATCGCCCGCGCGGCCAGGACGTGACCCAGCCCGCCATCGCCGTCGAGCAGGCAGGTCGCGCCGTCGTCGCGAATGGTGCGGAGGACCGGTTGAAGGTTCGCGCCGCCCCGGCGGATGTTCCGCGCGTACACCGACAGGTAGCGACAACCGTGGGAGTTGACCCCACGGAGGTCCGCGTCGACCAGCGCGTTCCCCAGAAGCCCGGCGTCCTCGGTCGGAACGCCCAGACCAGCGTAAATGGCCGCGACCAGCTTCTCCAGCTTTGCCGCGTCGACTTTTTTGAACTGTTCCTCGCCTGCCAATGCAATCCTCCCCTGACTCTTCTCTTGACCGGGACAGCACCCGCGATCCACGCGATTCCTGGCCGAGCTCGCCGGAGCAGCGCCACGCGCGTCGCGCACTGGTGCTTGTACCATCAACGGCGGTTGCTTGTCAACGCGGTCGACGGGCGCGGGGCCGAGGGGCTAGTCTGGAACCGCGCGTAGGTCTGGTTGTCGCAGGGATAGGAGGCGAACGTCTTCCATCGGATAGTCTTTCGGATCATCCGTCACGAGGATCGCGCCGTGGACGACCGACGCGGCGGCGATCAGCGCGTCCATCGTCGAAAGGGTCAGACCTCGACGGGCGCCGTCCTTCTGACGCGACGCGCGAACCCAGGCCGCGGTCGATTCGGGCGTCTCCCACTCCGGAATCTCGACGTCTCGAAGCGAGCCAACCACCCGATGCGCGGCCTGGCGGAGATGCACGCGTCGGGGCTTTTCCGTGACCGCCTCGGTGACGAACTGGCTGCGCCCCCGTGGACCGACGATCTGATCGATCTCGCTCACGACGTCGGCCGGGATGACGATGTGCGCGCACATTGGGTGTTCCGTGCTCCCACCAATGAATGGAAACTTCATACCACTCTTTATGAGATGATCTTATCATCGACGAGCATCGCTGGCCGTCACGTTGCTCGCACCTTGAACAGGTCCCCAACGAATCGTTCGCCGTGCTCGGTCCCCTCATATTTGGACAGATCCTCGTTGATTCCGACCAGTCGAAAGACTTGTCCTCCCGGGGCTTGAAAGTAGAGGTGCGGATCCGGCACTTCAAGGACTCTGACGCCGAAGGCAAGGATGTTCTGCCTCATTTCTTCCACGTTGTCGGCCTTCAGCTCCAGGTAGATCGCTCTCAAAAAGCCGCCCTCATCCAGCGCGACGCCCTCGTTCTCGTAGAGAAACGCGAGATAGAAGTTGTCTCCCAGACGAAAATCGTCCTTTTGATCGCTCTCTCGCGCGATCTTGCAACCGAGGACATCACGATAGAATCGACGAATTCTGTCCTTTTCCGTCCGAGGGACTCGCATCGCCGAATGATTTCCAAAGATTGCCTTTGCCATGATCACTCCTTACCGAGACTGACAATCCCTAGAGAAGGTGCGCCAGGGGCAGCGG
>JBOGTX010000617.1:0-6252 GCA_050695695.1 Chloroflexota bacterium | reverse complement strand
CTGGCGCCCGGAGCGGGCGAGACGCCCGTGCTCCCAGGGACGATCCCCACGATCATGCGTTATACCCATCGGCGCAGTAATTGTTGACTTTGTCGAGCCCCTTCGTTATCTTTGCCACGAGATTCCGATTACGTGACAGAGGATGTGAAGATGTCGGTCCGATCAGAGATGCTCGATGCGAACGCGCGCTACGCCGCGTCCTTCACGAAAGGCGCCTTGCCGATGCCACCCGGGCGAAAGGTCGCGGTCCTGACGTGCATGGATGCCCGCCTCGACCCCGCGAAATTCCTTGGCCTTCAAGAAGGCGATGCCCACGTCATTCGAAACGCCGGTGGCCGCGCCGACGAGGATGCGATCCGCTCGCTGGTCATTTCCTACAAGCTGCTTGGAACGCGTGAGGTCCTGGTGATTCACCACGTGGACTGCGGCATGTTGACGTTCAGCAACGAGGACCTTCGTCGCCAGCTTCGCGAAGACCTCGGCGCCGACGCCTCGAAGATCGACTTCTTGCCCTTCAGTAATCTGGACGAGAGCGTCCGGACCGATGTCGCGACGCTGCGTGCGTCGCCGCTGATCCCGAAGGACATTCCGGTCACCGGCTACGTCTACGACGTTCACAGCGGCAGGCTGCGCGAGATCACGTAATTCAGTCCCGGTTCGCCGCCTGGATCATCGCCTTGATGTAGCCGTGGTTGTAGGCGCGACCGATCAGCCCGAAGTCCAGATCGTCGGTCAAGTGCGGGACGTGGTCCGAACAGAGGGTCAGACGATAGTCCACGTCCCGATACGCCTTCATCACCGCGAGCATGTCGAGATTGCCTTCGTCGAGGAATGGCTCGACATAACTCGGGTAGATTCCGCGCGGATTTCGGTAATGGACGTGGTGGATCCGTCCCCGGCTGCCGAAGTAGCGGATCGCCTCCGGAATGTCGACGCCCCACTCCGCCAGCGAGCCCTGGCAGAAGGTGATTCCGTTCGCGACGCCGGGCACCAGGTCCACCAGCCGCTTCATCCCGTCGAGCGTCCGCAGTACCTGCGCCGCGCCTCGGCTCACCGGCGGCGGAGGGTCGTTCGGGTGGACCGCGAGGAGCACGCCAACCTCGTCCGCAACCGGCACCACCGCGTCGAGGAAGTACCTCAGACGCGCCCAGGTCTCCTCGTCGGTCGGCTTGCCCACCTCCGGGAGCGGCGCCAGCTGCCGCATCCGCGCGTCGTCGTAATCGACGTATCGCGCGCCGCCGCGCCCGGGCCGGTCGCCGTAGCCTTCCACCGCCCGATGGTTGTAGAAGTTGTACTCGATCGCCGGATACCTTGCCGCGGCCGCCGCCCGAATCGACCGGATCACATTCTCGATATCCTCGTCGCGCCCTGGCTGGCCAAGGATGATCCGCGAGGTCACGTTGTGCAGCATCATGATCCCGACGCTCAGCCCGAAGGCAGTCAGCCGGTTGGCCACCGCCTGGCAACCCTCCGCCGTCCAGTATCCCTTGCCCTCGGGATCCGCCAGGCTGCCCGGCAACGCCAGCGAATCTAGCCCGAGCTGCGCCGCCCAGCGCAGGGTCCGGTCCTCGATATTTGGCACGTTCTCACAGATCCGAGGCTGCCAGCCGACAGTCCGGGATGATCCGTTCGCGCGATTATCCATTGTTCTTCCTCAACACTCCGATTCGCGGGGAAAGCGGAAGATCAGGGCATCGTTCACGAGGGGTACGCGATTATTCTGGCCCTCGTCGCGAATCGGACGCGCGGACCGGACGACTAGGGTTTGGCAGGCCTGGACGATTGCTTCGACAAGCTCGGCCGTGTCAGGAGACGCCATCATCACCATCGCCCAAAGATCCGGCTGGATCGGCCGTCGACCTGCTTTCGTGGGCTCCTACGCCGCACGGTGTATCCATCCTCTGTCAACCGGTGTCTCCATGCTTTGGCGTCAAGGATCATCTACGCTGCCACGTCCACGACGATCGCCTGGGGGTGTTCAAGCTCCGCGGGTACGGGTTGGCCCTCGGCGAGGAGTGACGCGAGGTAGAGACGAATCGCGTCCTTCGCCATCGCGATTGCCTCCTCGAGCGTCTCGCCTTGCGTGACGCAGCCCGGCAGCGCTGGGACCGTCACGGAGTAGGCGCCTGCTTCGGGCTCAGGGTGCAGAATGATGGTGTACTGATAGTCCCTCACAACAGTTCCTCCAAGACGTGAACAGTCCGACCAGTCGTATCCAGAACGTCGTCCAGCACCTTTGGCTTGATGATAACGCTCGGGTGGTTCGGGACCACCGCGCGGCCATCCTTCGTCGGATGCTTCAAGATCACGTGGCTTCCGCTTTGGTGAACGTCGTACCAGCACTCCACGGTGGAGTGCCCTCAACAGCTCGAGCGCGGTGATGCGTGGCGGCCTCGGACTCACGATCGCGTCTCGTCTATCATACTACTCTGGCAACGGTTGGAATGGCGGGAGTGCGTGGGGGTCGAACCCACCCCGGACACCGTTCAGTGCCCCGCGACGGTTTTGACGTTCTCCAACGAACGTCTGCCACCGTCCAGAGCCGTCGAGATGCCCAATTAGGACGCCATTTCTTAGGCTTGACCGTCTATGGTAGTTTACCATCGTCCACGTGTTAGGGCATCAATTTGGGCATCATGTTTGTCCGAATCCCGCCTATTTCCTGTCCATAGGACTATCACCCTATCGCCCGCCCTGTACTGATTTAACACTCTCTTAATATATTGAAAGTACGTGAGTGATAGAGTGCAGACACAGGGAAAGGATTCGTGTCTGGCGCGCCGCTTGCTCGTCAAGGTTCAGGCCATGGGGGGGGAACTAAGAACCCTTATAAGGAGGAATCGGATGGTCGTTCAAGAGCGCCCACTAACAGATAGAAAGCCTGGCGCGCTCATCGATCTCCACATCCTAATTTACTGGAAGGACGGCGATTGGTACGCCGAGTGTCTTGACCTCGACTTGCTGACAGCACGAACCGAGCCTTTGGCAGCCTACCGCGAACTAATGGCACAAGTCAAGCTCTATCTTCAGTCGGCCCATGAGGCTGGCCAGTGGGATAGCCGCGTTCCACGCCCAGCCCCGTTCACCCATTGGTTGAGATATCTGGCCGTGGCGGCCATCCAGGCCTTTCCGTACGTGCTTGGTCATCGGCAAGGAACGTTAACAACCTTTCATCTTCCAGTCGATACGAGCGGCAATCCGATCGGTGCCTAGAAAGTACCCTCCACTTTCACCGGCCGAAGTTATCGCTATCCTCATTTGCTGGAGCTTCGCCGAAGAACGTTCCGCGGGAAGCCATCACATATGGACGAAGAACCACAAAGGCCGAACGTACGTCGTGACCGTAGATACTGGGAAAACGCAATACGGGGAAGACTTGATCGAATCCATGATTCGGCAGTCAGGCTTAACCCGCGAGCAGTTCTACGCAGGGTCCAGGGCAGCCGCCAAGCGAATTAAGACCGAGCCCCTAAAGCACGCCCGCTGATTCCCCGTACTTCTAGACTTGTGTTTTAAGCACGATCAAGCAAGCAGTCGGCACGAATTGCCACCGCGCGATGATGCGAGGGATGAGATTGTCGGGATCAGGCCGCTTTCTTGAGCACCGGGCACAGGGGAGCCGGTCCCGACCGTCGTCCCCTTGGTCGCCCTGGCGAGCGCCCGCAGGGTTTTGGAGCGTGCGCCGGCGTGGCCAGGAGGGGCCGAACGGACGAAAAGGCCCGACGGACCCGCGTGGGCGTCAGCTTGTCCACGTCTGGGGTCCGTTCCCAGGGCAGGCGCTGATCGGCGACCAAAGGTCGGGCCAGGCGCAAGTGCGTGTAGGCCAGAAGGACAAGCCAGGTCCACCGATCCGCTTGCTCGGGCAGCCGGACCTGGGGAGCCGTCCAATTGAGCGTCTTTTTGAAGAAGCGGAGGGTATGTTCGACATCGAAACGGCGAGTGTAAGCCTGCCAGATGACGCGGAGGTCTGGCTCACCCGGCCCGTACCAGAAGAGCCAGAGCTGGCGCGGCTGACGCGTTTGGCGCGGGAGCTTGGTGACCTCGACTAGGATGACCGTGCCCCGCACGATCGGACGGGGCTGGCGCGAGCCGACGGTCTTGTGCGTCTTGGTCACTGCGTGCAGGCCCGCCCACCCGCGCACCCGAACGTGCCCGTAGAGGGGATCATCGCCAGTGTATTCCGCGGTCGGCGTGGGCCAGGTGGTCGGATCCTGGCAGACGAACTTGGCGCCGTGCCGGCGGGGTCGTCCAGTGCCGACGTAGGCGGTCGGGTCCGCATCGGCATAGAAGCAGCGATCACGGCGCAAACGGACCAGGATCGCGTCTTGAGTGTCCTCGACACCCAACGCCAGCTTGACCGGGTCGTAGCCGGCGTCGAAGACGAAGAGCGGAACGGTTGGGTCGCCGTCGGGCAGCCCAGCGACACACGTCTTGATCTGCTCGACGGCCATGGCGTGAGCGTCTTGGGACGGAGGGACCCGTTGAACGTCGAGCGGCGCGGTCCAGCTATCGCGGGTGAAGCTGAGCTGGGCGAGCCACTGGTAGGCCCAGCCGGCGACGATGGGCTTCCCGTTGGAATGGCGGGACAGATGATAGTAAAAGCCGCGCTCCGGACTGGTCTCGGCGTCACAGCGCGGCCAGACGCTGACGTCGATGGCGAAGAAGGGCTGGCCGTCCTCCAACGGGGGGCGCGCCACCAGCGTCCAGAGGGCCTCCACGTCGAGCGTGCCCCGGCGCAGGGCGGCGTCGAGGCTCCCCCAGCCTCGCCGATGGGCCGCTTCCAGGCTCAGGTGGACGAGGGGCGGGATGGTCCGTGCGGTCAGGAGCGCATCCAGCAGGTCGAAGAGCGCGTCGCTACGCCGGCCGAAGCCAGCGTACAGGTCGTCGCGAAACGTGCGCAGAGCGGTGTAGGGTATCAATGTTTGGCATGGCATCGCATGTTGCCATAACTGCGCGGCGACCGCCAGCGACCGCACTGACGCTCGCCTGATCGTGGTTAAAACGCAACTCTAGGAGAAGGGATGGGCCGGCCGGCTACTCAACGGCATTGCTTATCGCTCGACATGCCCAACAAGAGCCCTAAGGTCGCCGCTGCACGATCTACGCTCGTTTAGGCCGCAACACGGATTGTCAACGCCTGCGGATGCTCGGTCTCCTCGGGAATTGGACGTCCGGTTGCCCTCAGCGCTTCCAGGTGGCATGCGATAGCATCCTTTGCCATCGCGATGGCTTCTTCGAGGGTATCGCCTTCGGTGACAACGCCCGGCAAAGCAGGCACGGTCACCGTGTAGCCGCCGTCCTCGAGGTCGGGATGCAAGATGATCGTGTATTCGCGTTCACTCATCGCCACTTCCTCATAACAGGTTCCGCAGATCCTCGGCGGAAAGCCCCGCCTGATCGAGAATGGACTGCAGCGTGCCAAGGTGCAGCGTCCCCCGGTGGCGGGGCACGGTCACGGTGTTCAGCTTCGCCGGGTGCTGTAGCGAAAGATGGCTGCCGGCCTGACGCACGTCGTACCAGCCGTCGCGGTGCAGCGCCCGAATCACTTCGGTGGCCGTCAGCCTCGGCAGCTTCGGGCTCACGCCACCATCGCCCTGGCGACGCTCGCATCCGGTTTCAGGCGTTCCACGATCCACCCATGTCTACGACGGCCATTGCGTTTGGGCATCAGTGATAGAGCCCTGAGTTGCCTCTCGCGCACGCTCGATGCACTGAGCCATGGTTTCACCCGGTCTGACACAACCTAGCAGGACGGTCACCGTGTAGCCGCCCTCTTCCTCATCAGGTTCGAGGATGATCGTGTCCTTACGCATGACCTTCCCCCCTCAAAGCAACTCGCGCAAGTGAGCGCTCGACAAGCCTGCTTCATCGAGGATCGACCTCAACGATTTCCGCTTGATCGCCTCGCCAGCGTGGACCGCGACCGTGACGCGCCTTCCTGGATGGTTCGGATGACGCATGAAGTAGTGTGATCCCGCGACGTGATGCATCGACCATCCACCGAGTTCTAGCGAGCGAACGATCTCGCGGTCAGTCACGCGCGGTGCCCTTGGGCTAACTCCGCGCATCACAACGGGCGGGAGTGCGTGGGGGTCGAACCCACCCCGGACACCGTTCAGTGCCCCGCAACGGTTTTGAAGACCGCAAGGGCCACCGGGCCCCTTCCACTCCCATGGGTTGGAATTATATCGTGGGAAGACCACAGGTGCTCAACCTGGCGAGCACCTCCAACCTTCCCACGATACTGTCACT
>JBOGTX010000616.1:0-1630 GCA_050695695.1 Chloroflexota bacterium | reverse complement strand
GGTCACGACGATCGCGTCGATGCCGCCAACGTCCTGAAGCCGACCGAGGTCGGGATAGGGATCCCCCGCACCCATGCGGAGGCCAGCGTCGACGACGACGCGGCGCCCGGCCGCCTCCACGACGACGCAGCTCGCCCCGACCTCGCTCGCGCCGCCCAGGAAATGAAGTCGCACCGGCTCGGCACCTCCTGACAGGATCGCGGCAGAGAAAGCCCAGTCAAGATATTACGCCGGTTCGCGGAAGAATGGGATCAGAGGGCGTTTGGACCACGAAGGACACGAAACGCCGCGAAAGAGCGCGAAAGCGCTCTACGTTGCGGATGTGGCCCCTTCGTGGTTATACTCGCGGGGCCGGCATCGCATCCGGTGGGTGGATGGGCGGCGTTTTTCGCCGGGCTACTCGGAAAGGAACCAGCGTGGCAAGCTCAACAACCTTCGATACGATCGTCATCGGGGTCGGCAGCATGGGCAGCGCGACCGTCTGCCGCCTGGCCGCGCGCGGCCGGCGGGTCCTGGGGATCGAGCAGTTTTCGATTCCCCACGAGCGCGGCTCGTTGCACGGGCTGAGCCGGATCATTCGCCTTGCCTATTACGAGCACCCATCGTACGTGCCGCTGCTCCGGCGCGCCTACGAGCTCTGGCGCGACCTTCAGCGCACGGTCGGTGAGCAGGTCCTGCACATCACCGGCTCGGTGGACGCCGGACCACCGGATAGCGCGGTCTTCCTCGGGTCGCGCCGTTCCTGCGCGCTGCACGATCTGCCCCACGAGATTCTAACCAGCGCCGAGCTCAGTCGGCGCTTTCCCGGTTACCGGCTGCCCGGCGATGCCATGGCGGTCTTCCAACCCGAGGGGGGATTCCTCGAACCGGAGAAGTGCGTCAAGGCCCACGTTGCCGTTGCCCGGGCGCGCGGCGCCGAGGTCCACGAGCACGAGCAGGTGCTGGGCTGGGAGCCGCGCGGCGACGCGGTGTGGGTCCGAACCGATCGCGGCAGCTACGAGGCCGGGCGGCTGGTGATCACCGCCGGCGCCTGGGCCGGGTCGCTGATCGGCCAGCTTCGCGAGCTGGCGGTGCCCGAGCGGCAGGTCGTGGCCTGGTTCAAGGCGCGCCGGCCGGAGCTCTTCACGCCAGCGCGCTTCCCGGTTTTCAACCTTCAGGTCGACGAGGGACACTACTACGGATTCCCGGAATACGACGTGCCCGGCTTCAAGATCGGCCGCTATCACCACCTCGAGGAGCGAGTGGATCCGGACACCCTGGACCGCGAGATCCACCCGCGCGACCTCGAGGTGTTACGGGTGGCGACCGAGCGCTATTTTCCGGACGCCGCCGGCGACGCGCTGTCCTCCACCGCGTGCATGTTTACCAACAGCCCGGACGAGCACTTCATCATCGGCGTCGACCCGGCCGATCCGCGGGTCTCGTTCGCGGCCGGCTTCTCCGGCCACGGCTTCAAGTTCAGCAGCGTGGTCGGCGAGATCATGGCCGACCTGGCGGAACAAGGCACGACCCGCCACGACATCAGCCTTTTCCGACCGGAGCGTTTCGCGAGGATCCAGCGATGAGGGTGAGATGAAGCTGACTTTTCTTGGCACCGCCGCGTCCGAGGGGTATCCGGATGCTTTCTGTC
>JBOGTX010000615.1:0-4761 GCA_050695695.1 Chloroflexota bacterium | reverse complement strand
CTTACAACCCGGGCCTCGTCACGGCCCTGGTTCTCTTCCTGCCGTTCGGCATCTGGGCGATGACGGTCATCGCGCCCCACGCCACCCTCGTCGAGCACGTGATCGCGCTCGTCCTCGCCGTGGGCGGCCACGCCGCGATCGTCGTCGTCATCCTCGGCCGCGTCCGCTCACCCACGACGCCGGTGTACCTGAAGTGACCGGCGCTTTCCGGGGCCCGAGATCGTTCTACACCCGAACAAAGTTCACGATGTAGCGACCGAGCCCGCGGTGGACGAAGCTCAATCGAAGGCCCGCATCGTCGGCGAGATCTGCTCGCGACCGCTCCAGCCAGCGGATCCCTGGCAAGGATAACCCAGGACGGGTAGGATATTGATGGAACCATTAGGAGTCGACTTGGACAGAACAGATCCTTCCGGGCCTGGTCTACCGCTCAAATTCATCGATCACAACGCTGAGAACCCCGTCTGGCTGCGGGCGCTCCCGGACCGGCTGGCGCGGCTGGCTGGCCGCTGGTCGCTCACTCTGGACCGCCCGTTCCCGGGGATCGAGCTCAACTACGTCGCGCCGGCGACCCGCGTCGACGGCATCCGGTGCGTGTTCAAGGTGTCCCGCCACGTCGACGAGACGCGCAACGAGATCGCGGCGCTCCGCCTCTGGGATGGGCAGGGTGCCGCCCGGCTGCTGGGGGCCGAGCCGGACGACGGCGCCCTGCTGATCGAGCGCCTCGATCCGGGCGCGATGCTGGTCGAGGTGGCCGACTCCGACGACGATGCCGCCACCGTCATCGCCGCCGGGGTGCTGCGCCAGCTCTGGCGCCCGGCCTCCGAGGCCCACGGTCTCCGTTCGCTGGCAAGCTGGTGTGACGCCTACGATCGCCATCGGGAAGCGCTCTCGCGGGGCGACGCCGGCTTCCCTGCCGCCCTCTTTCAACGTGCCGACACCCTGCGACGCGACCTCCTGGCCTCGACCGAGACGCCAACCGTGCTCCACGGCGACCTTCATCACTTCAACGTCCTGCGCGCCCGGCGCGCCCCGTGGCTCGCGATCGACCCCAAGGGGCTGGTCGGCGACCGTTGCTTCGACGTCTGCCAGTTCTTCCGGAACCCGCGCCCGATGCCACCCGAGGTCAACCGCCGTCGCCTGGATCTCTTTTGCGCCGAGCTCGGCCTCGATCGGGCGCGGACCAAAGCCTGGTGTTTCGTCCACGCCGTGCTTGACGCCTGCTGGGATTTCGAAGACGGAAACGACTGGGCGCCCACGATCGCCTACGCCGAGGAAACGCTGTCCTTCTAGCCGGGCAGTCAAGCGCCGGGCCAGTGCCGTGGGGCTCGCCAGGGATTGTCCACCGGGAATATTTCGGTTAGGATCAGAGTATGAAGGAAGACGCGAACCGCGCCCTGGACATCCGCCGCGCCCGCACCTGTTACGATCACCTGGCCGGAACGCTTGGGGTCGCACTGACCGAGCGCCTGGTGGAAGCCAACCTCCTGACGCTCGCGGGCCACGGGTACGGCGTCACGCCAGTTGGGATCGATTGCTTCGCCGGCTTCGGCATCGACCTTGACTCCCTGCGAGGTCGGCGGCGCCCGCTGACCCGCCGCTGCCTCGACTGGACCGAGCGGCGCTACCACCTGGCGGGCGCCCTTGGGGCCGCGCTGGCCCGGCACCTCCTCGAGCGAGGCTGGATCGAACGGGCGCCCTCGACCCGCGCGGTACTTCTCACTCCGGACGGAAGAATCGGCCTGAAAGAATCGTTCGGCCTCTGGTTGGAGCCCGCACACCTCATTCAGAAACCCGACCTCAAGGCCGGCTGACTCGCCTGGCCATCAGGACGTCCGGCCGCCCCCGGCCATTGGCATCCGGAATGACCCCGACGATGACGAAGCCCAGCTTCAGGTAGAACTCGTAGGGATGGCCGCCGAGGTTGCGGATCGCTCGGACGTGCTCCCAAAGCTCCGGGTAGAGGTCGACGCCGGAGAGCGTCGTCTGATCGTTCTCGTCGTCGGTGCCCACCAGAAGGGTCAGTGCTCCACGCTCGCCCGCCAGCGTTTCCAGATCCTCGACCAGGGCTCGGCCAACTCCCTGTCGCTGGCTGCTCGGGCGCACCACCAGCGGATGAATCTCCCAGACGTTCCCGCGATAGGCCGGAATCGCGCCGATCCAGCCGACGACGTCGCCCCGGTCGTCGAGGGCAACTCGACTCACGCGCTCCGGCGCCAGCGACTCGCGCACCTCGTCGAGCGCGGCCTCGAGCGTCGGCCAGGCGGCGGGGTGATGCTCCCGGAATCCGGCGACGAGCATCTCCGCCGTATCCCGGAGGCGGCTCTCCTCGGAGTCGCGGAGATCGACGAGCCGAAGCTGAGGCATCTTGCTGGGCATTATGGGCTCTCGTGAAGGCGAGGTCAATCGACCCGAGGGGTTGGTTGGCGGATCATGCGCCGGCCAACACCACTTGACGGCCGTCGTGGCATCGGCAAACATGTGTTCGGTCGTCGGCTGAGGCACGCGCCGGGGCTGAGACCGACTCGGATCACGTCAGGGCGATCGATCGTCCAATCTGGGAGGAGACCGCGTGGGGAGAACGACGGCGCGAGCGACACTCAAGGCGTCGCACCGCCTCTCGGCGGACGAGGCGCGTCGCCTGGCGCTACGCGCTCAGGGATTCGGGGGCGCGCGACCCGCTCACCCGATCGACGTACTGGACGCCCTGGGCGTCATCCAGCTCGACTCGGTGAACGCGCTGGCGCGCAGTCAGGACCTCGTTCCATGCGCGCGGATTGGGCCGACGTCGGTCGCGGCGATGCACGACGCGATCTACCCGCGGCGCCGGGGATTCGAGTACTGGGGCCACGCCGCTTCCTGGTTGCCGATGGATGAATACCGCTACTTTCTCCCACGCATGGCCGCCCTGGCCACCCGTTTCGCTGACGCGGCGGAGGCGCAGGCGCCCCTGACCGCGCGCGTCCTCGAGCGCATTCGTCAGGAAGGCGCGCTCGGCGCGGCGGATTTCCACGACCAACGGGCCCCGCGAGCGAGCTGGTGGGATCGGACCCCGTCGAAGGTCGTGCTGGAGCACCTGCTTGCCACCGGGAATCTCATGTGCGCTGGGCGCCGCGCCGGATTCGAGCGCCTGTACGATCTGCCCGAGCGGGTGCTTCCCGCCACGGTCGACACCAGCGACCCCGGCCCGGCCGCGGCGCACCGGCACCTCGCTCGACGGTCGATCGCCGCGCTTGGCGTCGCCACCGCTCACGACGTCGCGGATTACTTCCGCCTGCGCCTGACCGACTGTCGACCAGCGCTCCGGGACCTGGTGGAGGCGGACGAGATCGTCGAGGTCGACGTCGAAGGCTGGTCGGATCCGGCCTTCGCGCTCTCCGGCGCGCTTGCTCCCCCGTTCGCGGAGCCGATGCATCGCGCGACGTTCCTATCGCCCTTCGACAACTTGATTTGGGACCGTCCGCGGGTCGAGCGTCTCTTCGGCTTCCGCTATCGGATCGAGATCTACGTCCCGGAGCCCCGGCGTCAGCACGGCTACTACGTCCTGCCACTCCTCGCGCGTGGCCAGCTCGTCGGCCGCGCCGATCTGAAACACGATCGGAAGGCTAGCGCCCTCCGGGTCGTCCGGCTCTCGCTCGAAGGCGCGGCGCCGGACGAGGCCGCGGCGGCGCTCCGCGACCTGGCGGTCCACCTTGGCGCGACCTCGATCTCGCTCGAGGCGGTCGCGCCGCCAGCCAGGAGGGGAGACGTCGAGGCCCTGGTGTCCTGACTGACCCCGACCCGAATCGTCGGAATGCGCGACCAATCACGAAACGATCTGGGGCCGTGCTGGCTCGCAAAATGCGAACGCCAACCCCGGCACGACGCCGGGATAGCGTCGTGTGCCATCTCACCACGGGGATCGGCGCCAGCCGCCCGCGTTCGTTATTCGTTCGTTATTGAAGGAGCACATCATCCCACGGCAGACCCAACCACGCGAAGCCGGCCGCGCGCCGACCGAGGCGCGCGAGGAAGAAATCGGTCGCCGATGGCCATGGCTGCTGCCGCTCGCCGCCGGCATCTTCCTCGGCGCGGCCGCCTTCGAGGTCTTCCCCGACGCGCTCGCCGAAGCTGGCACATTGGCGTGGCTCTGGGCAGTAGTTGGCTTGATCGCCTTCGTCCTCGTCCGCGACGGCCTGGACTACATCGGTCAACGTGGCCTGGCCTGGGTGGCCACTCTGGGAATCTGGCTACACTCGTTCCTCGAAGGTGCGGTCACGGCGACCAGCTACAGCGTGAGTCTGGTGGTTGGCCTGCTGGTCTCGGCGGGCCTGATTCTCCACCTGATCCCGGAGGTCGGGGCGGTGATCGCGTTGCTCACCGCGGCGGGACTCTCGCTCAAAGACGCGATCATCCGCAATGTGATCACCTGGGGTTTCATCATCGTCGGCTTCCTGATCGTCTATCTCTTCCTGCCCGGCCTCTCGCGTTCGGTGCTGGGGGCCGCCCTGGCCTTTGGCGCGGGCGGATTCCTTTACCTGGCCTACCTGAGCTGGCGGGAGCACCAGTGGCTCCTCGCCCCGAGCATCGGATTGGTGATCCTGGGAGCGCTCCTGATCGGCGGCATTCGACTGGTAACGTAGAACCAGGGCGTCCGCCTTCCCGCTGGACGCGCGGGGGGCAAATCTACCAATTGCGCCCGGGCTGTTACGCTCTCGCGCCTCCATTGCGAAAGGTGAGGCCGCATCCCTTCGTCGTGGCAAACCACGTGGTCCGCGCGTC
>JBOGTX010000614.1:0-6191 GCA_050695695.1 Chloroflexota bacterium | reverse complement strand
CTGCTCCCGCTCCCGCGCAGCCCGCGGCCCAGGCGACCACTGCGCCGGCGGCAAACGCGGCCGCCGCGAATATCAAGCAGATTCCACGAAATCAAACCCTGATCCTCGGCATTACCGGCACGTCGCTGACTGACTATCAAACGATCAATCCGTTCATCGGATCGAGCACGTCCACCGGGTACGAGCTGGCGTACGAGCCGCTGTATTACTACAACGCCTACTACACCAGCTCGGTGTGCGGTCCCCCCGGCATGGAGTGCAAGAACGGCGAGGTGCCCTGGTTGGCCACCAGCTACGCATACAACCAGGACTTCACCCAGCTCAACATCAAGCTGCGCAACGGTGTCGAGTGGAGCGATGGCCAGCCGTTCACCGCCAACGACGTCGTCTTCACGATCAATATGCTCAAGTCCAACGCGCCGAAGCTGGCGTGGTCGATCGACCTGAAACAGTGGGTGAAGGAAGCAACCGCGGTCGACGACCACACCGTTCAGATCACCCTGAACAACCCGAATCCGCGCTTCTTCTTCAGCTACTTCCAGTTCCACCAGGACATCGGCTTCCAGATCGTGCCCGAGCACGTTTGGAAGGACATCGCGGATCCTTCGACCTTCACCAACCTGGACATCTCGAAGGGCTGGCCGGTGACGACCGGTCCCTGGAAGATGGTCATGTCCACGCCGCAGCAGCGCGTCTGGGACCGGCGCGAGGACTGGTGGGCGGCGAAGACCGGCTTCCACCCACTGCCGGCGCCGGCCCGGATCATCCACGTGCCGGGCACGGACGAGACAAAGATGGTCGAGCTCGCGATCCAGAACGAAGCCGACGAGACGATCGACCTTCGCCCGAACAACATCAAGGCGGTGCTGGCGGCTAACCCGAAGGTTTCGACCTGGACCGGCAACAAGCCGCCGTACGGCTACATGGACTGGTGGCCGGTCTCGATCGGCTTCAACGATGCCAAGCCGCCCTTCAATGACGCGGATATTCGCTGGGCGATCAACTACGCGATCAACCGCGATCAGTTGGTGTCGGTTGGCTATCAGGGGGCCGGCGCGACGACCCTGCTGCCGTACCCGAACTTCCCGGCGCTCCTCGACTGGCTGAAGCGGGCCAACATCGACCAACTGCTCCAGAAGTACCCGATCGCCAAGTCCGATCCGAACGAGACCGCGAAGATCATGCAAACGAAGGGGTACAGCAAAGACCAGGGCGGATTCTGGTCCAAGGGCGGGAAGCGCTTCAGCATGGTGATCCTGACCTCGCTGCTGTTCCAGGACATCACGCCGATTCTCGTCGAGCAGCTCCGCAAGGCGGGCATTGACGCATCGTTCAAGATGCCTCAGAATGCTGGCACACTCGAAGCGGAGGGATCGGAGGACGCCTTCATCAGCGGCCACGGTGGGAGCGTACGTGACCCGTACTTCACCCTGCGCCTCTACCAGAGCCGCTTCTCGGCACCAACCGGCCAGCCGGCGACCTATCCGTATCGCTGGCACAACGACGACTTCGACAAGATCGTCGACGAGATGGGGACGACGTCGGAAGACGATCCCAAGCTGGTGACGCTGTTCCAGCACGCGTTGGAGATTTGGATGCAGGCGCTGCCGGACGTTGGCCTGGTCCAATGGTTCCACCGCATTCCGACCAATACGACCTACTGGACGAACTGGCCGGACGAGAACAATCCGTACATCAACACGGGATACTGGCACCGAACGTCGCCGATGTTCATCAATTCGATCAAGCCGGTGTCGTAGCTCGGACGGGGGAGGACGGGCCTCACCCCGTGCCCCTCTCCATTTCGGTCGAAATGGAGAGGGGAGACCAGATGCGGCGCGCTCGGCGCGCCTCCCGGTTCCCCCTCTCCATGTGCGGGCAAATGGAGAGGGGCGAGGGGGTGAGGCTCGTCCTCCGCCACGGAATGGATTGGCAACACGACATCGGCATTCGACGGCAGGTGATTCGGGAAGGATAGACGCACATGCGAGCGGGGTACGTTGTCAGGCGCATCGGTCTTTTTTTCATCGTTCTCTGGGGTGCCGCGACCTTGAACTTCATCATTCCGCGGCTGGCCCCGGGCGATCCGGTTCGAGAGCGGCTCTACGAGATGGCCAGCCAGGGTGGCTACTTGCAGCAGGGCATCGAGCAGATGGTCAAGGCTTACGACAAGGAGTTCGGACTGGACCAGCCGCTGTACATCCAATACGTCCGCTACCTTTGGCAGGTGGCCCACTTCGACTTCGGCTATTCCCTGGCAGAGTATCCCACCAAGGTGCTCCCGCTGATCATGGCGGCCCTTCCCTGGACGATCGGATTGCTGCTGATGTCCACGGTCCTCGCGTTCCTGATCGGGACGATCCTGGGCGCGCTGATCGCCTGGCCCCGGGCGCCGGTTTTCCTCCAGTATCTCGTCGGACCGCTCTTAACTCTCTCGGCGATTCCGTATTACCTCCTCGGACTCGTTTTGATTTACGTGCTCGCCATTTCACAAAAGGTGTTTCCGCTCTCCGGTGGCTACACCGTGGGGACGATTCCCACGATGAACCTGGCGTTCATCCTCGACATTCTCCGGCACTCGGCGTTGCCCGCGCTCTCGATCATCCTGGCGGCGATCGGATTCTGGGCGATCGGCATGCGCGGCATGATGGTCACCACCGAGGGCGAGGACTACATGACGATGGCCGAGGCAAAGGGGCTCTCCGGCACCTGGATCTTCTATCGCTACGCGCTGCGCAACGCGATCCTTCCCCAGGTGACCGCGCTGGCGATCGCCCTCGGCTACGTGGTCTCCGGCTCGGTCCTGGTCGAGGTCGTTTTCGGGTACCCGGGCATCGGCTCCTTGCTGTACAAGGCGATCTCGGGATCGGACTACTTCGTGATCTACGGGATCGTCTTCATCGTGATCCTGGCGATTAGCCTGGCCACGCTGATCATCGATCTGGTGTATCCATTGCTGGATCCGCGAATCACCTATCGGAGTAAGTGACATGGCCACGACGTCGGCGATTGCAAAACCCGCGGCGAAGCCGGCCCGGAAGGGTCGCAATACCTTTCAGTCGATTCTTGCCTACTGCGGCCGGAACCCGAATCTCGTGCTCGGGCTCGCGCTGATCCTGATTCTCGTCTTGATCGGGCTGATCGGCCCCTTGTTCGTGAACGTCGCGAATGCCCAGCCGACTTCAGTGCTGCCGGATCAGCCGCCATCGGGAGACTTTCCGCTCGGCAGCGACGATCAGGGACGCGATCTGCTCGCCGTCCTCGTGGCCGGCCTGCCGCTGACCCTGCGCGTCGGCTTCATCGCCGGCGCGGTCGGCCTGCTGATCGGGATTATCCTCGGATTCGTCGCCGGCTACCAGGGCGGCTGGCTCGACACCGTGATCCGAGTCGTCGTCGATACCCTGCTGACCGTCCCCGGCCTGCTGGTGCTGATTATCATCGCCGACTCGATCAAGGGCGTGATCAGCATCAACCTCATGGCGCTGGTGGTTGCCTCGCTCGCCTGGATGCACCCGACGCGAACGATCCGCTCGCAAGTGCTGTCGTTACGGGAGCGTGGCTACGTTCAGATGGCGAAGCTGTCGGGCATGAATAGCTTCGAGGTGATCTTGCGGGAGCTGATTCCGAATTTGTTGCCGTATCTGGCGGCGAGCTTCGTCGGAGCGGTCGCCGCGGCGGTTTTGGCGTCGATCGGTCTCGAGGCGATCGGGCTCGGACCGCAGAACGAGCCAACCGTTGGCATGACGATTTACTGGGCGATCTCCTTCAACGCGCTCCTCCGTGGCCTCTGGTGGTGGTGGGTGATCCCGATCGTCGCGATCGTGGTGCTTTTCCTGGGACTATTCCTGCTGAGCGCCGGCCTCGACGAGATCGCGAACCCACGCCTGCGGAGGGCCGCGTGAGCGAGGATATTCTCCGCGTCGAGGGCCTCAAGGTCTACTATCACACCCCGTCCGGCCCGGTGAAGGCGGTCGACGGGGTGACGTTCGCGCTCCGGGCCGGCGAGCGGTTCGGGCTCGTCGGCGAGTCGGGGAGTGGCAAGTCGACGACCGCGCTGGCGATCATGCGCCTGATCAAGCCGCCCGGCTTCATCGAAGAGGGGACCGTTCACCTCGCGGACCGGCAGCTCAGCAAGCTGTCCGATGACCAGTTTCGCCGGGTGCGCCTCGCCGAGATCGCGCTGGTCCCCCAGGGCGCGATGAACTCGCTGAACCCGGTCATGCGGGTCAAAGACCAGATTCTCGACGGCGTCCGATCGCACAAAAACGGTACGTCCGAGCGAAACGTGGAGGAACGCCTGCCCGAGCTGTTGAGCACGGTGGGTCTGCAACCGAACGTTCTGAGTCTCTACCCGCACGAGCTGAGCGGTGGCATGAAGCAGCGCGTCTGCATCGCGATCGGGATTTCCCTGCGCCCGAAAGTGATTATCGCCGACGAGCCGACCAGCGCGCTCGACGTCGTCGTCCAGCGACAGATCATGCAGACGCTCGGCAACGTCCAGGAACGGCTCGGGGCATCGGTGCTGCTGGTGGGACACGACATGGGGCTAATGGCGCAGTTCGTGGACCGGATCGGGGTGATGTATGGCGGGAAGCTGGTCGAGATCGCACCGGTGCGCGACATCTTCACCGAGCCACTTCATCCCTACACCCAGTTGCTGATCTCGAGCCTGCCGTCGCTCGAGACCAAGGGCGTGTTCCGCGGGATTCCGGGCACGCCGCCATCGTTACTCAACCCGCCGACCGGCTGTGTCTTCCACCCGCGCTGCCCAAAAGCCTTCGCGCGGTGCCCGGTCGAGATTCCCGATCTTCAGGAGATCAAGCCGGGGCGCTGGGTCTCGTGCCACCTTTACTGAAGGAAAGTGCCGCGAAGGAGTAGACATGCCTCCGCTTCTTGAAGCGAAGAACGTCACGAAGGTCTTTGGCTCCGGCGATAAGATCACCGTTGCCCTCAACAACCTGACGCTCACCGTCAACGGCGAAGTGCCGTCGTTCACGTCGATCGCCGGAGAGAGCGGCAGTGGCAAGACGACCCTGGCGCGGTTGCTCCTGGGCTTTAGCCAGCCAACATCCGGCCAGATTCTTTACCGTGGCAAGAATCTCTGGTCAATGTCCGGCAAGGAATGGCTTCAATTCCGCCAGGACGTTCAGGCGGTCTTCCAGGACCCGTTCGAGGTCTTCAATCCCTTCTACCGGATCGATCACCTGCTGACGACGCCGATCTCGAAGTTCCACCTGGCGCGATCGAAGGCCGAGGCGCGCCACCAGATGGAGGAGGCCTTGAACGCGGTGGGCCTGCGCCCCGACGAGACGCTGGGCCGGTACCCTCACCAGCTCAGCGGCGGTCAAAGGCAGCGGCTCACGATCGCCCGCGCCCTGCTGCTCCACCCGAAGCTGATCATCGCCGACGAGCCGGTCTCGATGGTCGACGCGTCGCTCCGGGCGACGATTCTGGAAAGCCTGCGCAAGCTGCACACGGACTTCGGAATCTCGTTCCTTTACATCACCCACGACCTGACGACCGCGTACCAGATCTCGGAAAACATCATCGTCCTCTACCGGGGCTCGGTCGCCGAGGTAGGCGACGTCGATCTGATCATCAAAAAACCGGAGCATCCGTATTCGCGGCTCTTGATCGCGTCGATTCCCGAGCCGGACGTGCGCCATCGCTGGGGTGAGGATCAAGCCCTGCCGTCGAGGGGCGATCGCAAGCTCACGGAGAACAAAGGCTGCCTCTTCGCCGAGCGGTGTCCGTTCGTCATGCCCGAGTGTACTGAATCGGTGCCGCCACTCTTTCGCACGGATCCGGCCCGCGCCTCCGCGTGCTTTCTGCACAAGAGCGCGCCGGCGATCACTGGCGATCAGATGGACGAGGTGCTGGCCGGGAAAAAGGCGGCAACCTCGGTGGATTGATCGGGGCCGGTGTCACCGGAACGCCGGAACGGTGTTATTACTCCTGGCTGGTTCTCATTAACGTCGGAGCACTCGCGAAACTTGCGCCCACAATTCGCAGCTTTCCGCTCGCCGCGTTCTCGCCGCGCCCTGTTGCACGGCGTCTTGCTGAGTGGCCTTGGGCTACTGACGGCCTGTCGCTCCGGTCGCGGTCAGGCGGTCGCGGTGGCGAACCCGAGTCGGGAGAGCGCGTTCCTCGCCAGCGCCGATCGCGCCGAGGCGTCCGGCGCGACGCCGTCG
>JBOGTX010000613.1:0-1679 GCA_050695695.1 Chloroflexota bacterium | reverse complement strand
GGATTTGCACGGCAAATCCAGCGCGCTTTATCTCATCTTGGAGAGAGTCTTAGCCGGCCGGGTACTCGGCGGCCTTCACCGGCTTGGCGGTGACGACGCGGGGGAAGTGGCGCTTCAGGCGCCAGAGGCCCTTGATGTCGCCCCAGGCGGTCTTGACGATCTTCACCCGTGAGTCCGGGTCGTCGGTCCAGGCCACCGGAATTTCCTTGAGTCGATAGCCGTTCTTCTCGGCGATCAAGAGCAGCTCGCTGTCGAAAAACCAGGCCTGATCCCGAACCAGCGGCACGACGTCCCGAACGACCCGCCGGGTGATCCCCTTGAAGCCACACTGGGCATCCCAGAAGTGGTGCCAGAAGAGCAGCTTGATCAGCAAGTTGTAGCAGCGTGAGATGAGCTCGCGCTTGAGACCGCGCCGTACCCGCGCCCCGGGCATCAGGCGCGAGCCGAATGCCACGTCATACCCATCGGTGAGCGCGCCCACCAGCGTCGGCAGGTGATGGAGGTCCGTCGACAGGTCCACGTCCATGTAGCAGACCACGTCGGCGTCGCTTTCGGTCCAGGCCTGGCGGAGCGCGCGTCCCCGCCCCTTCTGGTCCAGATGCGCCACCGCGACCTGCTTCGGCCAGCGCTGGGCGAGGCTCTCGGCAATCGCCAGGGTGTGATCCACCGAGGCATTGTCGGCGACAACGATCCGCCATCGCCAGTCCTGCCCGTGCTCGATCAGGAACTGACGCAGGGTCGTCACCGAGCGTTCGAGGTCGTGCTCTTCGTTGTAAACCGGAATCACCGCGTCGACACGCGGGCCACGGTCCGCTGATCGTGCCATTTGACATCAAGTATGCGCCGCGCCCGACCGGACGTCAACCGAGCCAACGCCCAGGTGAAGCGTCACGTCGACGCGGTTCGCCGCGTTCGCGTAATTGGCCGTTTCGTAACCGTCGCCGACTGCCTGAAATCGATCCGGCGGGACCTGAACGTTGACGACGCCTCCCTTCGGCGTGTGGATGTACGCCCCGACGTCGGGGGGGACGATCAAGGTGAGCTGGCCGGCACCCGACTGCACGTCGGCAATGGTTTGACCGGCGTTCGACGGAAAGTGGATCGTCGTCTCTCCGGCACCATGGTTAAGCGTGAGTTGCTGAACCAGCAGGTTGGTCAGGTCGAGGTCGGACTGGCCGACGCCGACGTCCGCGCGAAGGGTGAGCGGCGTCGTGGGCGACAGCAGAACGTTCCAGACGATCCCACCCCGCCTATCCGGCGAGTTGAAGGGCCAGCTAAGTGGAAACGCTTCACCGAGTGATTCGTCGCCGGTCGCGCTCAGCAGCACCTGAGCGACTCCCTCGCGTACCTTCGACTGTCGGACGAGACGCATCGCCGCCGGCAT
Source organism: Chloroflexota bacterium (assembly GCA_050695695.1). Lineage (GTDB taxonomy): Bacteria > Chloroflexota > UBA6077 > FW602-bin22 > CADDYW01 > JAJPKB01. Next base: position 295 of record JBOGTX010000613.1, on the reverse strand, counting down.
CGAGGTTCTGGCTTCAAGAAGCGCGTCTCCCTTCGCCGGGAGCGCCCCAACGTCGAGCGTCCCGATCGGGACCTCCATCGTGATCTCGCCGCTCGTCGCGCGATCGAGCGGCACGCGGACGTCGCTGCTCTGAAGCGCTGGCGCCCCGGCCGCGCTGGGAGCGCGTACGGTTAGACCAATGGCCACCGCGACGACTCCGATCAGGACGACCGCGGTGATCGCCGCGCTCAGCATCCCGGCGCGACGTCCGAGCACGAGATCGATGCCCAGCAGAATCAGGAGCACCGGCCAGAGC
>JBOGTX010000612.1:0-2125 GCA_050695695.1 Chloroflexota bacterium | reverse complement strand
CCTTTCGTTCGTCGCCCTTTCGGCGGCCTACAACGTCCTTCAGCCGATGTGGGAAGCACCGGACGAACCGGCGCACTTCGGGTTCGTGCGCTACGTTCAGCTCCATCACGCTTTGCCGACCGGGGATCCGAAGGCGCCGCCGCGACTCGATGCCTGGAATCCGGTGGCGGAATACATTCAAGTTCCACTCTATTACGTGATCGTCGCCGCGGTGTTGAGTCCGATTCCGCTCGTCCACGGCGCTCAGTTCAATCAAAACCCCTACGTCGCCTGGCCCGGGCATCGCTGGCGAGAAGCGGTCGCCCTTCATCGCACCGATGAAGGCTGGCCATACCGTGGACTGGCGTTGTTCCTCCACGCCGGGCGCGCCGTCTCTACCGCGTTCGGGCTCGTCGCGTTGCTCGCGACCTTCGGTCTGGTGTGGACGGTGACGAATCGGGCGGTCGACGGTCTGTTCGCGACCGCCTGGCTGGCGTGGACGCCCGGATTCATTCTGGCCAGCTCTCGCTTGAACAATGACGCCGCGGCCATGGCGACCGGCGCGCTGACGCTCTTCGTGTGCGCCCGGCTCATGATCACCGCTCCGCCCCTTTGCGTCGATCCTCAGCCGAAGCGGCCCTCGCCCGGTGGCGCGCCACCGGGCGCTGGTTCCATCCGCCGGTCCCAAACCTTCGGTCAGCCGCCGTGGCTGGAGCCCATCGCCCTCGCGGTTGCTCTGTCGGGAGCCCTGCTCAGCAAGCTCGACAACGTCTGCCTGCTCCCGCTGGCCGCGATCGCGCTGGGCGTCACCGGCTGGCGGACATTTCGAGCGAAGCCGTCGGCAGCGGCGGTTGGTTGGCCAGCTCTCGCGCTGGTCGTCCCGGTTTGCTTGTTGCTGGCCTGGTGGATCGAGATTGGGCGGACCTTTGCAACACGCCTGGGAACGTCCGCGGGGTCGGGTGTCGACCAGATCTGGCAATTGGTGGTGGCGACGCCGGCCTCGCGCGTCGCCGGCGCGATCTGGACCTGGAATGCCACCTGGTGGGGTGGAGTTGGCTGGGGAATGCTGACGCCGTGGCCGGCCGCGGTCTACCTGGCGCTGGCCATTCCATTCATTGGTATGGCGCTGCTGGCCGTCGTGGCGCTGACCGATCGAGGCTTCTGGCATGGCGAGCCAGCGGCGCGCTGGACCGCGTTCCTGGCGATCGCGACGATCACCCCGCTCCTGTACTTCACGATCGCGCGTCAGGCATCCCCGACGATCAGTCTGGACGCGAACGCCCGCTACACCCTGCCGGTCGCCTCGGCCATCGCCCTGGCAGTCGTTCTGGGCGCGCGACGTTGTCCCCTCGGCAGGTACCGGCGTCCCCTGGCCATTTCCTATCTCACCGCGTTACTCGGCCTGTCAATCGCCACGGCAGCAATCCTCTTGCCAGGAATTCCCGCGCCACGAATTCCGGCCCGCCTGGCGATCGACGACCGCGAGCTGGCCGCCACGCCCCTCGCCCGATTTGCCAATGGCGTCGACCTGGTCAACGTGGCCGGCCTTCCGGCGCAGCTCCCGGTTGGCGGGAGTCTCTCGTTCACCGTGCGCTGGCGAGTCGACGCGACGCCCGCGGCCGATTTCGTCGTGACGACCCAGCTTGTCGACCGCAGTGGTCCGAGCAAAGTGGTCGGGAGCGACCGTGTTCCGTTCCAGGCCAGCTTTCCACCCCGGCTCTGGCAGCCTGGAGAGTTCGTCGACGAGCCGCGGCGCTTGATCGTCCCGCCTGGCCTGAAGCCGGGCGTCTACGGTCTGATGGTGGGCGCCTACGTGCTCGACGGCGGGTCTCCCAAAGCCATTCCCATCCTCGGCCCAAACTCCAAGGGCGGCAGCGCCCTGGTTCACGAGTGGTCGATCCTCCCTGACGCCAGCGGCCTCTCCACCGCGACTCCCACGCGGGCTGCCTTTGGCGATGAGCTCTTTCTCCGGGGATACACCGTCGACCGCGAAACCAACGAGCTGCGCGTGTCGCTGTTCTGGGAAGTCGAGCGGCCGATCACCCGAGACTTCGTCGTTTCAGTTCAAACGATCGGGCCGGGCGGGCGGCTGGTCTCCCAACAGGACAGTGCTCCGGTGAACGGTAGCTTGCCGACGATCGACTGG
>JBOGTX010000611.1:0-2880 GCA_050695695.1 Chloroflexota bacterium | reverse complement strand
TGCCGGTCTCCAGTCACTCAAAATATCGACGTGCCTATCCCCCGCTCTTCGATTCCCAGAGCTGTACCAACTGCACGATCGTTTCGACCGCCCGATCCATGTCCTGAAGCGAGACCCATTCGCGCTTGCTGTGGAAGTTGTGGCCGCCCGCGAAGAGGTTCGGAGTCGGGAGACCGGCGAACGTCAGTCGCGCCCCGTCGGTTCCCCCTCGAATCAGCTCGCGCCGTGGCGTCAGCCCGGCGCGGCGAATCGCCTCTTCCGCCCGGGTGATGATCTCCAGGCGTCCCGACAAAATCTCCGCCATATTGCGATACGATTCCCGCGTCCGCACCTCGATCCTCGCGCGCGCCTCCTGGCCCACCACGTCCGCGGCGATCCGCCGAAGCAGGTCCTCGGCGGCGCGCAAGCCATCACGATCGAAGTCGCGAACGATGAACTTGATCCGGGTAAACTCGGTATCACCTTCGATGTGCATGGGGTGCAGGTAACCCTGGCGTCCATCGGTCGTCTCCGGCGACAGCCGATCCGTCGGCAGACGGGCGATCAGGTCGGCGGCCAGCTTCAGGCTGTTCACCAGCTTGCCCCTGGCATAACCCGGATGAACGTTGCGGCCGTGAATCTCGACCGTCGCCGCGTCGGCGTTGAAGGTCTCATACTCGATGGTTCCGGCGGTCGAGCCGTCGAGGGTGTAGGCGACCTCGGCCCCGAACTGCTGGACGTCAAAGTGATCGGTCCCGCGTCCAATCTCTTCATCCGGGGTGAAGGCCAGGCGAACGACGCCGTGCGCTATCTCCGGATGCGCCAGGAGATGGGCGGCCGCGGTGACGATCTCGGCGACGCCCGCCTTGTCGTCGGCGCCCAGGAGCGTGGTGCCGTCGCTGGTGATCAGGTCGTGGCCAACGCAATCGCGCAGCTCGGGCGACTCGCTCGGCCCGATGACTTGATGTGGATCGCCGGGCAACCGAATCTCGCCGCCCGCGTATCCGCGCCAGACGATCGGCTTCACGCCGGTGCCGGTGATCTCCGGCGAGGTATCGACGTGGGCGAGGAAGCCAACCGTGGCAGCGGTGGATTCGGCCCGCAAGGTGCTGGGCAGCGTGGCAGTCAGGTATCCGTGCTCGTCCAGGCGGACGCTCTGGCAGCCGATCGAGGTCAGCTCCGCTTCGAGGAGGCGAAGGAGATCGTATTGTTTCGCGGTGCTCGGGTAGGTCGACGACCCCTCGTCGGACTGGGTATCGACTCGGACGTAGCGCAGGAAGCGGTCGAGGAGACCGTCCATGCGCGCGCTGGAGGACGGCAGATCTGGTGGCATCGGGCCTCGCGACGGTGACGATTCGGCCCCGCGCCGGGCGGAGCAGGGGAATCGTATCACGGGGAATCGCGACGCGTCTAGCGAAAGCCGGGCGTCGACGTCAGAGAGGAGCTCAGCTCACGATTCCAGGCAATGCCCGTCACCGGACGGAAGCCAGGTAAGGCCATACTGCCGGAGGGCCTCGATCAAGGGCAGCGCGGCTTCGCCTTTTTCGGTCAGCCGATACTCGACCCGAGGCGGAACGGCGGCGAAGATCCGGCGGGTGAGGATGCCCTGCCGATCGAGCTCCTTGAGGCGCCCGCTCAGGACGCGGGGACTGATGCCGGTTGATTGCTCCAATTCGCTGAACCGACGCGGCCCATGCGCCAGGTCGCGGAGAATCAAAAGCGACCAGGTATCGCCGAGCAGCCGCGCCGCCCGTGCGACCGGACAGATCAGAGGCTCGTCCCGCGCCCGCGTTCCAATCACACCCCACCTCCTGCGGCTATCAAAAGTATACCAAAACTCGCCGGGAAAATACTTGATTGAACGGGCTGGTTGCGATATCATACAGCTACTAGCTATTCAAAAGATAGTTATGAGATCAGGAGTTGGTTCCGTGTTAATGACCATTGCTGCCGAGCCGAATCTGGACGACGAATCCAGCGAGTCGCTCGGCTATTCTCCATCCCAGGGCAATTCCCCATCCGGCGGGGAAGCGAATTCCGAAACCGCGGACGGCCGCCCGGTGGGCAATCCCCTGCAAGTCTACCTCGACGAGATCGGCGGAAAGCGCCTGCTTCACGCCGCCGAGGAGATCGCGCTGACCCGCGCCTATCGCGCGCATCCGACGTCGCCGGCCGGGCAGGCTGCTCGCCATCGGTTGATCGAGGCGAATCTCCGACTTGTCGTGAGCATCGCGGCACGCTATCAGAACCGTGGCTTGCCCCTTGGCGATCTCGTCCAGGAGGGGAATCTCGGTCTCTTCCGCGCGGTCGATCGCTTCGATCCCGGGCGAGGATTCCGCTTCTCGACCTACGCGACCTGGTGGATCCGCCAGGCCGTCACGCGCGCACTCGCCGAGCGGAGCCGAACGATCCGCCTGCCGGTGCATCTCAACGACTTGCTCGGTCAGGTGTCTCGGATGACGGCGCGGCTTCAACAGGAGCTCTTGCGCGAGCCCGATCTGGACGAAATCGCCCGCGCGCTCAACGTCACGCCCGAACGAATCGCCGAGACAACCGCGCGGGCCAGTGAGCCCATGTCGATCGAGGCCGAGCTGAATCAAGAGGGCACGACTTTGATCGATCTGGTTCCCGACGACGAGGGGCCCTCGACCGAGGCGTTCTACGAGTCGATCGAGCTGCGTGACACCCTGGAGGCGGCATTAGAGGCGCTCGAGCCGCGCGAGCGATTCGTCATCAGCCTCCGCTTCGGACTCGAGGGCCTGGCACCACAAACGCTCGCCGAAATCGGCAGGGCCCTTCACATGAGTAAAGAGCGCGTCCGCCAGATCGAGGAGCAGGCGCTGCGGAAGCTGCGCAACGGACCGCTCGCGCAGAGTCTGGCATCGCTCGCCGCGTGAGCAA
>JBOGTX010000610.1:0-5642 GCA_050695695.1 Chloroflexota bacterium | reverse complement strand
AGCTGGAAGTGGTCGGATTACCTGGACGCCGCCCAGAAGCTCACCTCCGGCTCCGGTCCGAACAAGACCTGGGGCGCGGCCGGCTGGATCCAGGTTGGCTACGTCTACTATTCGCTGATTCGGGTTTGGCAGGAGGGTGGCGACCTGGTCGATACCGACCGCACCAAGTACACCCTCGACCAGGCGCCCGGCGTGACCACCTATAGCTGGATCGACGACCTCGTCCAGAAGGGCTACCACCCTTCGAGCGCCCAGGGCGCGGCCAACGATCCGTCGACCATGTTCAGCACCGGTAAAGTCGCGATGATCCCCTCGTTCTCGGTCTACTCTTTCTTCGCCAACGCCAAGTTCGACTGGGACATCCAGCACCTGCCCCACGATGGCAAGCAGGTCACCCGCAACGCCTCGGCCGGCCACGCCATGACCGCCGCCGGCACCCAGAAGGACGCTGCCTGGAAGCTCGTCTCGTACTTCTCGGGGAAAGACGCGATGCAGGCGTTCTTCGACTTCGGTCTGCCGGTTACCTTCAAGTCGGTCTCCGAAGAGGCGCTGAAGAACAACGCCGGCAAGCCGCCCGCCAACATCAAGATCGGGCTGGACGCGCTCAGCTACGCCCGCCCCGAACCGGTGGTCGGCGACTGGATCGGCATTCACCAGACGGTGGCTGGCGCCCTCGAAGGTGTCTACGGACCGGAGAAGAAGCCGGTCCAGGCGACGCTGACCGGTATCGCCGACAAAGTGAACCAGCTGATCGCCGCCAAGCCGAAGGCGGGCTAAAACTTTTGACATGAAGCACCCCGGGTTTTTCTCTGCGTCGAGGGAACCTCTCTCCCGGCCTCTCCCCGTCGCGGGGAGAGGAGCTCCCAAGAGAGATCCTTCCCCCTACGCTCCCGCTCTCTCCGCGTCGGGGAGAGCGGGACGGAGTGAGAGGGGTTACTCCGGCGCGGCTAACAGAAGTTCGTGATGCTTCATGGAGTCATCAGGGTAAAGGGAAACGACGTGGGCGATGGCTGATCGAGCGAGCGCGGCAACGACGACCTCGTCGTCGCTCGTCGCCCCCGGCGCGTCGCCGGTCACCCGTCGGTGGTCGGCTCGGCGCTGGCGGGATGCCCGCGACGGCTACCTTTTCATTCTGCCCTGGCTGCTCGGTTTCATCCTCTGGACCGGTGGGCCGATGATCGCCTCGGTCGCCATCTCGATGACCGAGTGGCGGATCATCACCACACCCCACTTCGTCGGACTGGGCAACTTCCTCGCGTTGCTTCACGATAGCCAGATCGGACTCGCGCTCTACAACAGCGCCTTCTACGTCGTCTTTGGCGTCCCGACCCACATCTTCATCGCCACCCTCGCCGCCCTGGCGGTGAACGTGAGGCTCCGCGGCGTCGCCTTCTACCGAACCCTCTACTTCCTGCCGTCGCTCACGCCGATCGTCGCGAATTCGCTGCTCTGGCTGACCGTTTTCAACACCGACTTCGGCCTCGCCAACTTCGCGATCAGCTTCCTGGGGCTGCCACCGGTCCAGTGGCTCAGCGATCCGCGGTTCGCCAAGGACTCGCTGATCGTCATGAGCTGGTGGGGCATGGGCGCGCAGATGGTCATTTTGCTGGCCGGTCTCAACGGTATTCCCGATCATCTCTATGACGCGGCGGCGATCGACGGCGCGAGCTGGTGGGATCGCTTCTGGCACGTCACCCTGCCAATGCTCTCCCCGGCGATCTTCTTCAACCTGATCATCGCCCTGATCGGCGCCTTCCAGGTCTTCACCCAGGCGTACATCATGACCAACGGCGGGCCGGACAACGCGACCCTGTTTTACGTCTACTATCTCTACCAGGTGGCCTTCCAGAACTTCGACATGGGCTACGCTTCGGCCATGGCCTGGCTCTTCTTCCTGATCATCCTGGCATTCACCCTCATCCAGTTCAAGGCCGCCCGGCGCTGGGTGTTCTACGAGGCGGAGCTAAAGCGATGAAAGCCTGGTATCTGCCGTTGACAGCAATCGGCATCCTCCTGATCTTTCCGCTGCTCTGGATGGTGAGCACCTCGCTCAAGCTGCCGGGAACGGAGTTCGCCTACCCGCCCGAGCTGATTCCCACGCCGATCGTCTGGCACAACTACGTCGATTCCCTGGCTCAAGAGCCCTTTGGTCTGTACTTGCGGAATACCCTGACGATCACCGTGGTGGCCACGCTGGGCTCGGTGCTCACGGCGTCGCTGGCAGCGTTCGGGTTCGCTCGAATCCGTTTCCCGGGTCGAGACGTCCTGTTCGTCGTCCTGCTCTCGACGCTGATGCTGCCCGACATCGTTACCCTGGTTCCAAAGTATATCCTGTTCAGCAAGCTGCACTGGATCAACACCTTTCTGCCGCTGACCGTGCCGTTCTGGTTCGGCGGCGGAGCGTTCAACATCTTTCTGATCCGCCAGTTCTTCATGACGTTGCCCTACGAGCTCGACGAGGCCGCCCGGATGGATGGCGCGAGCAACCTCCGGATCTACGCTCAGCTCCTGATTCCGCTCTCGGTGCCCGCGCTCGTCACGGTGATGATCCTGACCGCGGTGAACAACTGGAACGACTTTCTCAGCCCGCTGATCTATCTGAACAGTCCGGCCACGTTCACCCTGGCGCTCGGGCTGCAAAACTACCAGACCCTCTACGGCACTCAATGGGCCTGGCTGATGGCGGCGTCGATGTTGATGATCGTGCCGGTCCTCGTTCTGTTCTTCAGTTGCCAGCGGTTCTTCATCGAAGGCATCCAACTGACCGGCCTGGCCGGCCGATGATCTCAGCCAAGGAGTCTGACCATGGATTCGGAGCAAGCGCCGCGGCGAAAGGGTGGAATCGTCGACTGCGACGTCCACAACGCCTTTCGCGCCTATAGCGACCTGCACCCCTACCTTTCCGACGTCTGGAAGCCACGGGTGACGAAAGACGGCATCGGCGGCGTCGGGCCGGGCTACTTCAGCCCGGTTGGCGTCATGCGCCGCGACGCCAGGCCAGACGACGGCGGTCCGGAGGGGTCGGATCCGGCCCTGACCCGCGCCCAGCTTCTCGACGCCTACGGCATCGACTACGCGATCCTGACCGGCCAGGAGATCCTCCGGATCTCGACGATGACCGATCCGAACTACGCGGCGGCGCTCGCCCGGGCCTACAACGACTATCTGATCGAAAAGTGGCTGCCCAGCGATCCGCGCTTCCTCGGCGCGATGACCGTCGCGACCCAGAATCCCCTCGAGGCGGCGAAGGAGATCGACCGGATCGGCGGCCATCCCCGAATCGTCGAAGTGCTGCTGGCGAGCGCGACGAAGGTTCCTTATGGCCAGCGCCAGTACTGGCCAATCTACGAAGCCGCCGAGCACCACCGGCTGCCGGTGGCGATTCACCCCGGCACCGAGGGGTCCGGCATCGCCAATCCTCCCACCTCGGCCGGCTACCCCAGCACCTACCTCGAATGGCACACCGACCTTTCCCAGAACTTCATGGCCCAGACCGTCAGCATCGTCTGCGAAGGAGTGTTCGTCCAGTTTCCCGAGCTGAAGCTGGTGCTGATCGAGGGTGGCGTGGGCTGGCTGCCCCACCTGATGTGGCGTCTGGACAAGAACTACAAGGCGCTGCGCGCCGAGGTGCCGTGGCTGACCCGTCTGCCCAGCGAATACATCAAAGAGCACGTGCGCCTGACGACCCAGCCGATCGAGGAGCCGGCCAGCCCCGATCACCTGCTGGACATCTTCGAGATGATCGACGCCGCCCACACCCTGGTCTTTTCGAGCGACTATCCGCACTGGGACTTCGACGATCCGTTCTGGGCGTTCCGCTTCGTTCCCGAGGACCTGAAGCGGCGCATCTTCTCGGAGACCGCGCGCGAGCTTTATCATCTTCCCGAATCGACGGCCAGCCCGACCGAGTCCGGAGAAGCGGTCGCCTCGGGAACCTGAAATCCGTAGGATCGTGAGGACTGAGCATGGCCCGGCACATTATCGCCCGGACTGAGGACATTCCGCCGGGGGGACGCAAGATCGTCAAGATCGAGGGGCGCGAGGTCGGCGTCTTCAATCTGGCGGGGACCTATTACGCATTGAAAAACGTCTGCCCGCACCAGGGCGCGCGCGTCTGCCTGGGGAAAGTGAGCGGCACGACGCTTCCTTCCGGCGTTCACGAGTTTCGCTACGGCCTGGCCGGGCAGATCCTTCGTTGTCCCTGGCACGGCTGGGAGTACGACCTGACAACCGGTCGCTCGGTCTTCGATACCAACGTGAAGGTCGTCACCTACCCGGTCGCCGTGGAAGACGACCAGATCGTCGTCAGCCTGTAAACCGGCCCGCGCCCTCGCGTTCGCCGGCTACGACGTCACGACGGTCTGGGGGACGGGATTCCACTCGCCATTGCACGGTCGGGCAATCCTGCCGGACTCGTTACGCTGGCTGTGGCGAGACTGCCGTTGAGCACCCACCCGTAGGCGTCGCTCAACACGTCGAGGCCGAGCCGGGTGGTCGCCGAGTCGTGGTTCTCGCGGAGGGCCCGGAAGCGGGCTCCGATCCGGTCCCGCGCGTCGTCGAACACCTGGGCCGCGAGCGGCGCGCTTTCTGGTCGCACCGTCGAATAGAGCGACGCCGCGGTGATGGCGAAGAGATCGACCCCGATCTCGGCGAGCCGCGCGACTAATGCCTGCTTCGGCTCGAGCCGGGTGCCGTGGCGGACCATCAGGTAGAAGATATTCCGGGCAAGTCGCCGGCTCGTCTCGCGCACGTAGGCCAGGTGCGCTCTGGCGGTCGGAGGCAGCGACTCCAGGCTCGACGCGCCGTGGTCCCGTCCGCTGGGCGCGACCATCTTCACGTACCAGGAGGCGTAGAACCGCCCGACCTTCGCGGTCTCGCCGAGCTTCGCCAGGCCGGTGCTCTCGAACATCGCGGTGGCCCGCTTGATGTGCGGATCCCAGACCTCGCGGGCGATAAAGAGCTTCAGGATCTCGCTGGAGCCCTCGCCGATCAGGTACAACCGGGCGTCGCGGAAAAGCTGCTCGATCGGGACCGGGCTCTCGCCGCGAGCCTGCAGCGAGTCCGCCTTCTCGTAGCCTCGGCCGCCCCGGATCTGCATCGCGGCGTCGACCACCTCCCAGAGGCGCTCGGAGCAGAAGAGCTTGGCGACCGCCGCTTCGACCCGGTAGTCGGCATCCGCCCGATCGATCATGCCGGCCACCAGGTGATCGATCGCCTCCATGGCGAAGATGTCGCCCGCCATCCGGGCGAGCTTGTGGGTGTTCAGCTCGTGGTAGCCGATTGGCTTGCCGAAGGTCTGGCGCTGTTTCGACCATTCGACCGTTGGCGCGAAGGCTTGCTTTGCCATGCCGAGGCAGAGGCCGGCGAGCGAGATTCGGCCGGTGTTCAAGGTCGAAAGCGCGAGCTTCAGCCCCTTGCCCACCTCGCCGACGACGTTCTCCGCCGGCACCCTGACGTTGGTAAACCGGATCCAGCCGTTCTCGATGCCCCGGCAGCCGAGGAACTCGCAGCGGTGCAGGATCTCGACGCCCGGGCGGTCCATCTCCAGGATGAATGCCGTCACCTTACCCTCGACCTTCGCCAGGAGGAGGATCACCTCGGCGATTGTCCCGTTCGTACACCAGAGCTTCTCGCCGTTGAGC
>JBOGTX010000609.1:0-1509 GCA_050695695.1 Chloroflexota bacterium | reverse complement strand
GCCCGCGCGCGTCGAGCGCTTCGAGACGGTCGGCGGGCGTGCGAGCGACGAGTGGAACCGCGGGAAAGGAGCCGTCGACGTAGATCGGACCGTGGTGGATCAGCTCGGCCGACGGCGCGCCGCCGAGCAGACCCGTCATGCGATCGACCGACACACCGGCCTGGCGGTACTTCGCGAGCGTCCGGCCAAACGTGGTGGTGAACTCGGCGATCCAGGCGAGGTAGTAGACGAAGAGGGCGAAGTCGCCCACCGTGAACGCGCCAGCCTGCATCGCCCGCCCGGCCAGCAGCAGGATCGCGCCGGTGCCGAGGTTGATCGTGTTGAAGAAGATCGACTGGAGCACCTGGTCGAAGAGCCCATCGCGCACCGCGGCTTTGAGCCGAACGTCGTTCAGCGTCTGGAAGCGGTCAAGGATGCCGCGCTCGGCGTCGGCCACCTGCACCGCCTGGACCGCGCCCATCACCTCGCCCAGGAAGCCGGTCACCGCGCCAGTGGCCGTGCGGGTCGCCTGGCGGTAGCGCTCGATCCGCCGGCGCGTGCCGTTCACGATCGCGACCACCACGGCCAGCGGCAGGAACACCGCGAGGGTGACGGTCAGGTTGATCCGCGCCATCACCACCAGCGCGATCGCCGCGAAGATGCCGAAACCGATCAGGTCGTTGAAGCCCATCAGGAAGTCGGTCGTGAGGTCGACGTCGTCGCGGAAGCGGCTGACCGCCTCGCCCGGCGAGTCGCGCAGCGCCCTGGCCCCGGGCAACTGGAAAATTCGCCCGAGCATGTTTTTCTGGAGAAGCGCCGCGTTCGAGAGCATGAACGGCGCGTTGGTGAGCTGGCAGCCCAGGAGGAACGTCACCTCGGCCAGGCCGGCCATCAGCGGCAAGGCCGCCAGCCAGACCACCCAGCCCAGCGCGTCGAGGCCGACGCCGGGGTGTCGATCGACCAGGCCTGCCAGGTGGTCGAAGAACGCGCGGGCCGCCAGCCCGGGAACGCTCTCCAGCGCGATCGCGACGACGATGAAGATCGCGTTGAGGAGGTACAGCCGGGGGCGGAAGCGCACCAGCTCGAGGAAAAAGCGCCAGGTCGTCATCGCGGCACCGCCGATTCGAGGCCGGTCCGCAGGAGCTCGGACAACCGCGACTCCGGGTCCGCGATCAGCTCGGCGCGCCGGCCGTGCTCGTCAACCTGACCGTCGTCGACGATCATGATCTCGTCGGCGCGCTGGACCGTCGAGAGGCGATGGGCAATGACGATGGCGGTCCGACCCCGGAGAAGCCGGTCGATCGCTCGCTCCAGTAGCCGCTCGGTGGCCGGATCGAGCCGCGAGGACGCCTCGTCGAGGATCACCAGGCCGGGCTCCTTGAGAAACACCCGGGCAAAGGCGAGCAGCTGCGCTTCGCCAGCCGACAGGCCGCTGCCGCCGGCGCCCAGCCGGGTCTCGAGGCCGGACGGCAGCCCGCGAACCCATTCCGCCAGGCCAAGCTCGGCCAGGGCGCGCCAGATCCGCGCGTC
>JBOGTX010000608.1:0-2656 GCA_050695695.1 Chloroflexota bacterium | reverse complement strand
AGGCAGACCAGCGGCGTCGAGAGCGCCGCCAGCGCGCGTCGGTTCGCCTCGCCGGGGGCGAGGCGCCGACCGATCGACAGCCAGTGAAGGCGAATGCCCGATCGCTCGGTCAGCTCCTCCAGGTAGCGGTGGGTCGCCGCGTCGTCGCCCAGGTCGACGACCGCGAGCTCCTCCGGCAGGTCGTTGGCGTGGGCGACCCGATCGAGGCAGGCCCGGGTGTGTTCGCCGGTGTTCCAGGTCTTGACGATCACGCCAATCGGCAGTGTCGTCACGGCGCCAGGAGAATCTTCCCCGCGTTGCCGGTCAGCCCGAGCTCGATCGCCTCGACCGCCCGGCCAACCGGGAAGCTGTGGGTGATGATCGGCTCGAAGTCGAGGCTGGCGAGCCAGCGGATCGCCCGGGGAACCGCGAAGGTCGGGCCTTTGGTCCCACGGATCGTCAGCTCGCGATGGAACAATTCCTGGCCGGGCATCGTCAGTTGGGCGGCGGCGTCGGTCACCCCGACGACCACCACCGTCCCGCCCGGCGCCGCGACCGAGATCGCCGACTCGATCGTTTTGGGATGCCCGACCGCCTCGAAGACGACGTCCGCGCCGAGCCCGTCGGTCGCGTCGCGCACGAACGCGCCAAGGTCCTCGCGCGTCGGATCGACGACCAGGCTAGCGCCGAGGGCGCGGGCCAGGTCGCGACGGTAGGCTCGCGGCTCGGAGACGATCACCAGGCTGGCGCCGGAGGCCTTCGCCACCGCCGCGACGAAGAGGCCGATCGGGCCGCCCCCGACGACGCAAACGCGGTCGCCCGAGGTCAGCTCCGCCCGATCGACCGCGCGCACCGCGCAGGCGAGGGGCTCCGTCACGGCGCCGATCCGATCGGAGACCGCGTCCGGCAGTCGAAAGACGTTCTGCTCGCGGATCACGCAGGAAGGCGCCCAGGAGCCACTCCGCAGACCGCCCCGCTTCGGGCAAGCGTAGCCTCGGCCGGAGCGACAGAACAGGCAGGTTCCGCAGGGAGTGTTCGGGATCGCGGTGACCCGGTCGCCGACCGCGAGGGTCGTGACCTCGCCGCCGATCTCGACGACGCGCCCGGCGAACTCGTGGCCGAACGAGATCGGCTCGGTCGCCGCCCGCCCGAAGACCATGCCTCCGTAGACGTGCAGGTCCGTTCCGCAGATGCCGGAGCACGCCACCTCAACCCGCACGTCCTCCGGGCGAAGGGCGAGCGGCTCGCGCTCGACGAATCTCAGGTCTCGGGGACCAAATAAGTAGGCGCACTGCATGGTTGCTATCCTTTGACCGCCCCCGCCGTCAGCCCGGTGGCGTAGTGCTCGACGAAGAAGGAGTAGATGATCGCGATTGGGATCGAGCCGAGCAGCGCGCCCGCCATGATCTGGCCCCAGGGGTAGGCGTCGAAGTTGACCAGCGCGGCGACGATCCCGAGCGGCAGGGTGCGCTGATCGTTGTCGGTGACGAGAGTCAGCGCGTAGAGGAACTCGTTCCACGACGCGGTGAAGGCGAAGATGCCCGCCGAAAGGATGCCCGGCGTCGCCAGGGGAATCGCGATCCGCCACATCGCCCCGAAGCGGCTGGAGCCATCCACCCGTGCCGAGTCTTCAAGCTCGGCCGGGATCGACTTGAAGTAGCCCGACATCAGCCAGCTGATGAAGGGGGTCAGGAACGTCGGGTAGACCACGACGAGCGCCCAGCGGGTGTCGAGGAGTCCCAGGGTGTTGATCACCTGGTACATCGGGATGAAGAGCAGGGTTCCGGGCACCAGATAGGTCGCGAAGATCGCCGTGCTGATCACCTGGGAGCCCCGGAACCGCAGCCGGGCCATGGCGTAGCCGGCCGGCACGCCAAAAAGCAAGGCGATACCGGTCGAAAGAAACGACACGATCAAGCTATTCTCGGCCCATTTGAAGAAGGGGGTCTCGCCGAAGAGAGTCTTGAACTGGTCGAGCGTTGGATGCCAGACGAACAGCGGGCTGATCGACGAGTTGTACAGCTCACCGTCGGGTTTGAAGGAGGTGATGATCATCCAGTAGAACGGCCCAAGTAGGAAGACGAGAAGGATGACCAGCGGGACGTAGGTGATCAAGCGGCGGACCAGGTTTCGACCGCGTCGCTCCGACCAGAAGACACTTGCCTGAGTTCGCGTCGTCGTCTTCACGATCTCACCCCACTCCTTGTCGACTGAGATAACGAATCTCCCAGAGCAGGAAAATAACCAGCACCGGGAACATCGTCAAGGAGATCGCGGATCCTTCGCCCAGGCGGCCAACGGTGATCGCGGTGGTGTAGCTGTACGTCGCGAGAACCTGGGTGGTGTTCAGCGGGCCGCCACCGGTAATCGTGTAGACGATGTTGAAGTCGGAGAAGGTGCCGATCGTCGACAACAGGACGGTGATCAACAGGATCGGCAGGACGAGTGGGAAGGTCACGTGCCGAAAGCGCGTCCAGCGATCCGCGCCATCCACCGAGGTAGCCTCGTAGAGGTCGTTGGGAATCGACTGGAGCGCCGCGAGTAAGATGATCCCGAAGAATGGACTGCCGCGCCAGGCGTTCACCAGGACGACCGCGGCCATCGCCGTTCCCGAATCGGTGAGCCAGTTAATCCCGACGTGAATGATCCCCAGGTGGATCAAGATCCAGTTCAGGAC
>JBOGTX010000607.1:0-2709 GCA_050695695.1 Chloroflexota bacterium | reverse complement strand
GGGTGTTCGACTGGCTGACGCCGACCGATCTCGGCGACGATATTTTCCGGAAAGGGAACGTCGCGACCGCGATCCTGGCCGGCGCGTTCATCATCGGGCTCGCGATCGTGATCGCCCAGGCGATCGCCTGATCAGTTCTTCTGTTTGTACACCGCGGTGACGTCGGTCTCGTCGAGCTCTTTCCCAAACGACAGGCAAAGGTGTTGGGTCCAGAAACCGAGACCGACGCTCGATTCGTCCGCGGTCGCCACCAACCCGAAGTAGACGTTATCGTCGGAGCTCTTGCTGATCGTCTGCCAGGGCGTCAGCTTGCAGTCTTCGCCGAGACGCTGGATGCCGACGGTGCCGGTGCTCGAGATCCGATATTCGGTGCCATCGATCGTCACGCTGACCGGGCGCCGCCCGGACTGCCCGGCGCGGACGCGCTCTTCGAATCGGACGAGCGCGCCGTCCTGGGCGACCAGCTCTTCGTAGAGACCGGTGCCCTGGTTGTGGACCTGGTGCCGATCGTAGCGGAAGTAGCCGTCCGGCGAGGCTTCGAGGAGGCTTCCGTCGTCCAGGAAGAGCCAGTGCCAGGTCGACGTCTCGTCGTCCACGGTTTCCTGACAGACCAGCACCGTCTTGACGACCAGCGTTCCGCCTCCCCAGACTTCCAGGGAGTCGCCCGGTAGCAAGCTGGTTAGCTGTTTCAGGTTGTCGTTCGAATCGGCCAGGCCATTTGGTGACGTCATCGGGTCATTCCCCTCCTACCAGCGTCGCCAGCCACTTGGCGCGCGCGGTAATAATCTTACTCCCGAAGCGGGAGTAGTAGCCGGCGAACTCGCCGCCAACCGCGAAGCTGCCGACGGTGACGTGGCCGCGCTGAATCCGCGGCCCGGTCGAGGACCAGACGACCGCATCGAGCTCGGCCACCGCGATCCTCTGCTGGACGACATACGTCCGCCGCTGGCGCAGGGTGGTCCAGTCGTCGGCAAGGAGGTCCTCCGAGAAAAAGACCTCCTCGCCCTCGCGGCCAAAGACCTGCTTGATCACGACCGGTCCTTCGATCTCGGCCGGGTCGTCGGCGATTCCCCGGGTCGGCGGCAGGTGGTCGCGAATCGCGGCTCGTTCCTCGGTCGAGAAGTCCGAGTCGTTCCGGTGCTCCCAGAGCCAGGCGATCAATCCTTTGTGCTGGAGCAAGAGCCCGTAGAGCCCATTCAGCAAACGCAGCTTCCCCTCGGCGACGGCCTCGTAGATCGCGGCGAAGGCGGGCAGGCCCAGCATGCTCTCGAAGGGATAATAGCGATAGAGCGCTCCGAGTAGCTGGCGCCCCAGGGCTAATCCGTCGCTGGTCCGGCGGAGATTGTCCACGTCGCCGAGCGCCACGACGGTGTTCCTCCGCGCCAGTGGCTCCTTCAGAACGTCGCGGGTGAATGCCATCTGGGAAAGGTCCTCCAGCTCGCCGGCGTCGGTCACCAGGCCCAGTGTTTGGTCGCCCGGTAGGCCCTCCATCGCCCGTGCCACCTCCTCGGCGACCCGATCGGCCAGGCCGTCGCTTGGCCTGGCCAGGCCCCGCGCCTCGGGCAATAGCTCGTGGACGAGCCGGTCGGCGACCATCGCCTCGCGCAGACCGGACGGCGTATCGGCGTTGAACTCGAGCAGCCACCACCGGCCAGCGACGTCCTGGAGCCAATCGAAGCGCCCGACGACCGGCACCCGCGGCTGCTCGGCGCTCAGCAGCTCGGCGGCGACCCACGGGAACCCCAGCTCTTGAAGCCTTGAGACGTCGCCGGCCAGGCGGCTCGCGGCCCGATCGAAGACGCGGGAGAACACCCCGGTGAGCCGGGCGAGCCGGGCGGACTCGTCCGGGGCGATCGCGATGGCGTTGAGCGCCAGGTACGGCTCGCCGGCGTAGAGGTGATCGGCGAGTCTCCCCTCGACCTGGGCCCGCCGAACGAAGCGCCGATAGAGCCCGTCGGGGACACGCGACCGATCAGTGACGAGCGCGCGCATGATCGCCGGCGTGGTGCAGGTCTAGTTTGGCCGAGCTGTCGTTCGTCATCACGAGAGGCGGTCGGGACGCTGCCAGGCGCAACTCGCGCAGTGAAAATCTTTCTGCTTCCAGAGTGGCAGCGTAGTCCCGCAGGTCGTCGGCGACGCCGTTCCGGGCCAGCCACCAGACGCCGGTGACCCCGTCGTCGCGCAGGAGCGCCGGCGGCGGGAAGCGGCAGGCGGGGTACCCGTACCGATTGTCGAAGGCGCGGGCTGGCGTGGTCGATTCGGCGAGGCGCGGCGGTCCGGCGCGCTCGCCGTCGAGCAAGAAGACGATGCCGCGCTCCGGGCGTGGCCGGCGAACGACCGCGGCGTACCGCAGCAGGTCCCCGACCAGCCGCCCGGATGGGAGAATGGCCGGCTCGGTCACCCAGCGCTGAATCACCGGCACGACCGCGAAGCCAAGGTCGTTCAGTCGCGCCGTGCTCGGCAGCGATCGCCAGGCCGGAAGGTCGACGAAGATCGCCGCCCGCGTACCGGGTGGGACCGACCGAGCGGCGTCGACGATCGCGCGGGACGGCCGGCTGGTCGACGGTGAGCCAATCGCGACCGGGTCGCCGACGAAAGGCGCGGAGCAGACGTACGGCCAGTAACGCCCGGCGGCGTGCTGCCAGCGAACGAGCGCCCCGGTCAGGCAATTCGTGGCCGGGTCGGTCGCCCGATCGATCACGTCGACGA
>JBOGTX010000606.1:0-6066 GCA_050695695.1 Chloroflexota bacterium | reverse complement strand
AGCGTGACCGACGCGCTCGGTCGGGTGACCAGCTACACCTACGACGCGCTGGGGAACGTCACGAGCGTGACCCGACTCGCCGGGACGTCTGGCGCGGTCACGACGACGATGACCTACGATCCAACGTTCAATCAACTGACCAGCATCACCGATCCCCTGAACCACACGACCTCCTTCGGCTACGATAGCGCCGGCAACCTGACGACGGTCACCGACCCGTTGAGCCACCAGACGACGCTGACCTACAACGCGGCGGGGGAGCCGCTGACGACGACGGATCCGCTGGGCCACACGATCCAGTTCGCCTACGATGGCGGCGACCTGGCGAGCGTGACCGATCCACTCGGCAATACCAGCACCCGGTTCGTCGACGCGGTTGGGCGCCTGGTCTCGACGACCGATCCGCTCGGGCGACACACCCGCGACGACCGCGACGTCCTGAACCGGCTCACCAAGGTCACCGATCCCCTGGGCAACGTGACCTCGTTCTCGTACGATCCCAACGGCAATCTGCTGAGCATCACCGACGCGCGGAACGACACCACGACCTACACCTACGACACCATGGACCGCCTAGCCAGCCGAACCGATCCGCTCCAACGAACCGAGAGTTACCAGTACGACGCGAACGGCAACCTGTCCCAGTCCACCGACCGCAAGAATCAGGTGACGACCTTCGCCTACGACGCGTTGGACCGCCTGACGAAGGTCACCGATAACGACAATTCGACGACGAGCTACACCTACGACGCCGGGGACCGAACGACCCGGATCGTCGACTCGGTCTCCGGGACGATCACCCCGACCTCCAATCACCTGGATCAACTGACCCAGGTGACCAACCCCCAGGGGACGGTCAGCTACGGCTACGACCCGGCCGGGCGACGGACCAGCATGACCGTGGCGGGACAGCCGGCGGTCGCCTACAGCTACGACGACGCCAATCGCCTGACCCAGATCAGCCAGGGCACGGCCACCGTGAGCTTTGGCTACGACGCCGGCAACCGCCGGACCAGCCTGACGCTGCCGAACGGGATCGCGATCTCCTACGGTTACGACCAGGGCTCGCGCCTGACCGGGCTGACCTACACGCTGGGCAACAACCCGCTCGGCGACCTTTCCTACAGCTACGACGCGGACGGCGAGCGGCTGACCATGGGCGGCAGCTTCGCGCGGACCGGTCTGCCCCAGCCGGTGAGCGCGGCCACCTACGACCAGGCGAACGAGCTGACTCAGTGGGGCGCGGCCACCCTGACCTACGACGCGAACGGGAACCTGACCAACGACGGGACGAACGCCTACACCTGGAACGCGCGCAACCAGCTCGCCTCGATCAGTGGGCCGTCCACCGTCGCCAGCTTCAACTACGACGCCGTCGGTCACCGGATCAGCAAGACGATCAACGGGACGACGACCGGCTTCCTGTACGACGGCAGCAACCCGGTCCAGGAGCTCACGGGCGGCACCCCCAGCGCGAATCTGCTGACCGGCCTGGCCACCGACGAAGACTTCACCCGCACCGACAGCACCGGCACCGCGACGCTGCTGCCCGATGGACTCGGCTCGACGACGGCGCTGGCCAATTCCAGCGGAACGATCCAGACCCAGTACACTTACGATCCATTTGGCAACGCCACGTCCTCCGGCGCGGCGAGTGCCAACTCCTTCCAGTACACTGGCCGGGAGAACGACGGTACCGGCCTCGACTACAACCGCGCACGCTATTACAGTCCGACGCTCCAGCGCTTCATCAGCGAGGATCCACTGGGCTTCGGCGGCGGTGACGCGAACCTCTACACCTATGCCGGCAACGATCCGATCACCCTGACCGATCCCAGTGGCCAGTTCATTCAGGTCCTCGCGCCGATCGCCGGGGCATGCGCGGGTGGTGCCGTCGTGAACGTCGCGGTGGACGTCGGCGTCGACGTGCTGGGTAGCCGCAAGGTCACCGTAGGGGGCGTCGCCCGCAGCGCGGCCACGGGGTGCATGGCGGGCGTGATCGGGCTCGGGGTCGGGTGGGTCGTCGGACCCATCTTGGGGGACGTGAGTGTTAGCGCCTGGGCGCTGCCTCCGGCGATCCGGGGCGAGATGATTGAGGACACGATCGGCCGAAGCGACTTCCTGGTCCAGAACTTCCCGGTGATCGACCGCTTCGAGGGCGGCATCGCGACAAGCATCAAAAGCATCAACCTCGGCGACCCCTATTACCAGAACCCGGCTAACCTCGTGCGGGTGCTGCAGCGATACGCGAAGGTTCTCGCCGACTGGCAAGGGGCCACGCGCGCCGGCTACCGGGTGGACGCCGCCGACATCACCGGGCGGGAGCTCATCGTGGCGATTCCACCAGGCGCAACCGCGGCGCAGGCGGCGGCGTTGCAGCAGGTCGGGGGCTGGGCAGCAACCATTGGCGTCGTGCTGAGGGCCGTGGTCATTCGATGATGCAACACGTAGGATGAGGGGCGTAGAGACATGAGGAGGCTAGCCGGGATTTACGTTTGGCACGGCAAAGCCTACCTGTCGGTCGAGGCACAACTTCAGTCGGGTATCTGGATGGACATTGAGCCGGTCTATTGCGTGAACCTCAATGAGCCAGAATTGGTGGCGGCCCTCGAGAAAGTGCTGGCGGCGGGTCATCTTCGCCTCCCCAATCCGACACGCGAGGAAGTACGCGAACGCAAGGATCCGGTCCTCGCCGCAACGAGGGCGCGTAGTTGGCGTGAACTGGCTCGCACCGGTGCGGCCTATACGATTAGTTGGACCGATAAGGAGGTCCGGGTCGAGATATCGCGATTGGATAGCAAGGGGCGCTGGGAGTACGATGCGAACAAACGGCGGATCCTGCCCCCTGACGCCTCGTTGTCGGAGATCGTCTCGATCATTCTGGACGATGTGCGCACGCGGCCCGACGCGCTGAAGTAAATCGCTCGGCGACGGTCCGGCCCGCGCCGGCACCGGGCGAGGCACCGCGAACGGCGTGACCTTCCTGGACACCGGCCGCGAGAACGACGGCGGCCTCGACTACGACCGGGCGCGCTACTACAGTCCCACGCTTCAGCGCTTCATCAGCGAAGATCCGCAGGGCTTCGGCGGGGGTGACCCGAACCTCTACGTCGGGAACGATCCGACGAATCTCATGGATCCGGATGGGGATTGCCCGGTTTGCGCTGCGGTCATCGCGGGTGCAGTGATTGGTGCCGGTGTTGGAGGGGTGTCCGCCTGGGTATCAGGCGCGGGCCGCCGAGCGCGCCCCAGCGAAAGGGATCGCGATAAATCCGATCGCCGGATTGTCCGGCAGCCTATCGAAATACGACGCGCACGGTGTCGAGCAGGCGCTTATCGACTTTTTCGGACTTGCCAAGAGTGGGGGCTCGTTGCTCAACCGGATCAACAGCATTGAGGTGGACCCTACGTCTTGCTCGCTGGCATCAGCGCTGTCTTCGTCACCCTGGCGACCCTGACCTTCGCCGCCCACGATCCATTCCCCCACCAGGTGTTCAGTTATGGGTAATCACCAGAGATGTGGCCGTTGACAGGCCCGTCGCCTTGCGATATCTTCGTGTCGCGCCGAATGGCGCAGCATCGGTTCGACGGCTCAACTGGTCTCGATGTGGCCACGATGGAGGATGATGGTGGTGCGATACTCTCGGCGCTCGATTCTTCGGCACTCCGGGTTCGCGCTGATCGGTACGGGAACGGCGGTTTTCCTGGCCGCGTGCGGTGGCGGCGCGACCGCGTCTCCGACGGCGGCGCCGGCCGCGACTCAACCGGCCGCGGCGGCGAACCCGACCGCCGCCCCGACGGCCGCGGCGGCATCGGCCACGACCGCGCCGGCCGTGGCCACGACCGCTCCCGCGACCGCGGCCCCGGCGGCGGCAACCGTCGCGCCGGCCGCCACGTCCAGCGCCAGCTCCAGCGGGCCGGTGACGCTGACCTATTACCTCAGTGGCGACGTCAACATCCGCGACCTCTGGGGCAACTCGCTGATTCCCGCCTACAAGAAGTTGAACCCGAGCGTCACGATCGATATGGTGTTCTCGGAGCACGGGAACGGCGACGCCACGACCTTCGATCGCATCGCCGCGGCCAAGCAAGCAGGAAAGCCATCCGGCGTCGACCTCTGGGAAACCGGCTCGTACCTCCAGCAGGGTGGTGACGCCGGCCTGATCGAAAAGCTGAGCGACACGCTGATTCCCAACCTCGCGAAAGTCCCGGCGGCGGTGATCGGGCAGTACAATAGCTTCGGCGTTCCCTATCGCGGCAGCTCGGTCGTCCTGGCCTACAATAGCAAGGACGTCAGCACCCCGCCCAAGACCCTCGACGATTTGCTGACCTGGATCAAAGGCAATCCGGGGAAGTTCACCTACAATCCACCGGACACCGGCGGCTCCGGCAGCGCGTTCGTGACGCGGGTGCTGAAGCTGGGCATTGCCAGCGCCGACGAGAATCTCTTCCAGACCGGCTACTACCAGTCGAAAGAGTCCGAGTGGGATCAGGGCTGGACCACCCTCAAGGGGCTCGGACCGGCGATCTACAACAACGGCTTCTACCCCAAGGGCAACGTGCCGGTCCTCCAGACGCTTGGCAAGGGCGCGATCAGCGTGGCGCCGGTCTGGTCGGACCAGGGCCTCAGCTACCTGTCCCAGAATCCCTTACCGCCCGAGGTGAAGCTGTTGCAGATCACGCCGCCGTTTTCGGGCGGCGGCGCGTTCGTCGGAGTGATCACCGACAGCGCGCACAAGGAAACGTCGTACGCCTACCTGAACTGGCTGCTGACGCCCGCGCCGCAGATGACGATCATCAACACGATCAACGGCTATCCCGGTCTCGACTGGAAATATATGCCAGCGGACGTCCAGGCGAAGTTCGCCGACGTGGCGAAGGACTTCAGCTTCGGCTTCAGCTCGAAGTTCTCGAACGACATGAACCAGCAGTGGTACGAAAAGGTGGCCGGCACGCCACCACCGCCGAAGAGCGGGTAGGGGCGCTCGGAGTTAGTCCTTGTTCGCACCGGCAAAGTCGCGCGATCGGCGGATCTTGGTTAGCCCCCGGCTGCGGGAAGGTGCGCTCGGCGTGCTGCTGGCGCTGCCGCCATTCGTCGTGCTGATCGCGCTGATCGTCTACCCGGCGGTCGAGGCGTTCCTTTTCTCGCTCGGGCAGGTTCCGACCAACAACGCCGCGTTCAGCACCGGCATGCACCTGGTCGTGAGCAAGACGATCACCTTCGAGGTGTACCGCCAACTGTTCGCCAGCTCCTACTTCTTGCGCGACCTGGAGATCACCCTTTCGGTCACGCTGCTCGCGGTCGTCTTCGTCCTGATCATCAGCTACATCCTGGCGCTCTACGTGCGGTTCGGCACCGGGCCATTGCCGGCGGTCGTTCGCTCGCTCTACCTGATTCCGATGTTCATTCCGGTCGTCATCGCGTCGTACGCGTTGATCACCTTCTACGTGGATCACGGAATTCTCCAGGCGGCGCTCGTCCACCTCGGCCTTGGCTACGCCTCGCCGATCTATCACCAGCTCGGCATCGTCATCGGCGAGGTCTGGACGAGTATTCCGTTCGCGGTGCTCCTGCTGGGCTCGGGATTGGACGGCCTGCCCCAGGAGATGGTCGAAGCGGCCCAGGACGTCGGGGCCGGCTTCTTCTCGATCCTCTGGCGGATCGTGATTCCACTGAACGTCGTGCCGGCCATGATCGTCGTGACGTTCACGTTCATTGGTGTCCTGGGAAGCTTCACCGTGCCGTACCTGCTCGGACCCAACGCGCCGCAGATGCTGGGAGTGGCGATGCAGGCGTACTTCGGCAGCTATCAGCAGCCGCAGCCGGCCGTCGCGATGGCGGTGATCACCTTCGTCCTCGCGGCGGTGGCGGGCGCGGTTTACGTCTGGGCGACCGCGCGGTCCGGCAAGGCCGCCTGAGGTGAAGCTGACCTGGTTTCTCGACGTGCCGGAACTCCGGCGCGCGCTCGGGGTGATTCGGGTCCTGGCGCTCGGCGCGTTTCTCCTGCTGCCGCTGTTGACCCTGATTATCTGGGCGTTCTCCGACGTCTGGCGCTACCCGGGGCT
>JBOGTX010000605.1:0-8884 GCA_050695695.1 Chloroflexota bacterium | reverse complement strand
GGCCGGATACGCGCTGGCGGCCAGCGCGGTTGTCCCCGGGACAGCGCCGACGAGCAGGGCGGCGATGAGCATTGCCAAAGTGCTCACCACGACCGCGCGGGGCGCCCGGACAAAAGAGGCCATGACGATCACTCCCAACCGAGAAGTGGCGAGCAAAGCCAATCATTGGCGACGCCAAGCGTCGGCGATCGACTTTGCTTGCCTTTCATCAATGGGGCGCCGAAAGCGCGAGGGGAAATCCAGGGCGAGGATTGGTTTCCTCGCCCCACGGGTGCGGTTGCGAAGTTGTGATTAGCCCTGGGTGCTGGTTCCGGGCGTCGCGGGGGTCTCTGGTGTCTCGCTTCCACCCTTCTCGGCGCCGGTCTCCTTGCCCTCGGGGCCACCGGCCTCGACGTTGAGGACCTTGGCGTTGCCGGCGTCCACTTTCACGTCCTGGGCGGCGCCCGCCTTGTCGGTGAGCTGGACACCGTAAACGACGTTGCCATTCTCGTTCTCAAGCCCGACCGACTGAACGGTCGCGCCGGGGAACTGAGCCAGCGCCGTGCTCTTCGCCTGATCGGCGGTAACCTTGGCCTTGCTTTGCAGCGCCGCGGCCTCGTCCGCCTCGCTGGTCGCCGTCGAATCTTGCGGCACGGTGACCGATGCGGTGTAGCCTGGCTGCGAGTCTTGCTGACCCGAGTCCGCGGTGCTGGCTCCCTGGTCAGCCTGACTGGCCGCGGTGGCCGGGGCGGTTTGCGCTGGGCTCGCCGGGGGATTTGCCGTCGTCTGAGCGGCCGGCGGCGACGGAGGCGCCGGAGGCGGCGGTGCCGCGAAGGCGCCGCCCAGGGTGAGGCTTCCCAGCAGATAGGCCGCGGCCAGGGCGCCAGCCACGCCACCGCCGTAGAGAACGCGCTTCAACATTGAATCTCTCCTTGCTCGCGATGCTTGGGGCGCGTGGTACCGGGCTCGAAAGAGCCCGGGCCAGGGCCAAGGTGGCCGGGCGAGCGGATCCGGCGCACCTCGTCACCGGCGACTCAGTAGTTGCCCTGGAACTCGCCGTCCTGGTTGACGTCCGCACCCGAATCCGGGCCGGTGTCCTTCTCCGTCCCGGCCGGCTCCTTCGCCGACTCGGTCTCCAAGCCAATCGCGGTGTCCATCAGATTCACCTCCTTCCCAATCAGTCGAGGCTCAGTCTCGCGCGAGCCTCAAGAGGGATTATCGGCGGGATCCATGAAGCGACCGTGAAGCCGGTCTGAAATTTCTCTCATCTTGCGACCATAACGCCATCCCCGGCCGATTCTTCCAGTTGGCTGAGGTAAAGCTTTCGGTAGAGGCCGTCCCTTACGAGGAGCTCCGCGTGAGTCCCGATCTCGGCCACTCGTCCGTCCTCCAGGACGGCGAGCCGGTCCGCCTGGCGGATCGTCGAGAGCCGGTGGGCGATGACGAGGACCGAGCGGTCCGCCAACCGGGACCGGAGCGCCTGGATCACTCGGGCTTCGGTCAGCGCGTCGAGCGCCGACGTGGCCTCGTCCAGCACGACGACCGGCGTGTCTTTCAAGAGCGCCCGTGCGAGGGCGAGCCGTTGGCGCTGGCCGCCAGAGAGCCGCGACCCGCGCGGGCCGACCGGTGTGTCGTAACCGGCGGGCAACCGGCGGAGGAAGTCATCCGCGTCGGCCGCCCGCGCCGCAGCCTCGACCTCCGCGTCGGTCGCGTCCAGCCGGCCGTAGCGGATGTTTTCCCGCGCGCTCGCCTGGAAGAGCATCGGCTCCTGGAGAACGGCCGCGATCTGACGCCGGACGGAACGCGGATCGACCGCGCGCAGGTCCTGGCCGTCGATCCGGACCGCGCCACCCTCGGGGTCGTAGTAGCCGAGGAGGAGGCTCGCCACCGTCGTCTTGCCGGCGCCGCTGGCGCCGATCAGCGCGACCGTCTCGCCCGGGTGGATGGTCAGGTCAAACCCGCGCAGCACCGGTCGCTCGGGCAGGTAGCCAAAGCGGACGTCCTGAAACTCGACCAGGCCGCGCCGAGGCGAGAAGGCCATCGCACCGCGCCGCTCACGGAGATCTGGATCCGCATCGAAGATCTCGGCGACGCGCTCGGCGCCCACCCGGGCCCGCTGGACGACCCCCGTCAGGCGGCTGAGCCCCTGGATTGGCGCGTAGAGCGCGCCCAGGTAGCCCAGGAACACCACGAGGCCACCCAGGCTCAAGCTGCCCGCGAGTACGGCCTGCACGCCAAACCACACGACCAGCACCGTGCCCACCGTCGCCACGGCGTCGACGACGGGTGTGAAGAGCGCGCGCAGCCGAACGGACCACAGCCGGGCGTCGCGACTGCCGGTCGTGGCCCGGTCGAAGCGCTCCCGCTCGAACGGCTCGCGGGCGAAGGCCTTAACTCGCGCGATGGCCGACAGACCTTCTTCCGCGGCCGATGTAAGCGCGCTCGCCCACTCACGCCGCGCCTGCTGGGCGGATCGCGACCGCCGCGCGTTGTCGATACTCGCCAGCGCGAGGGCCGGCGTCACCAGCAGCGCTACCAGCGCGAGCGTCGGATCGAGGTGAAACAGCATCGCCACGAACAGCAGTACCGTCAGCGCCTGGGCGACGACGTCGGCGAGACCCGAGACGAGGAGATCCTCGATCGCGCCGATGTCGCCGGTCAGGCGCGTCAGCAGGTCACCCAGGCGCTGGTCATGGTAGAAGCGCAGCGAGAGCCCCTGAAGGTGGTCGTAGAGCGCGAGCCGCAAGTCGCGGACGACGTGCGCGCCGACCCAGCCCCCCAGGTAGTCGTCGGCGTACGAGGTCAGCCCCTTGGCGAGGGTGATGCCGAGATAAGCGGCGCAGACCCAGAGGAGAACGTCAACTTGATGGCGCGGCACGACCTGGTCGATCAAGACCTTTAGCAGCCAGACTTTGGCGGTGTTCAGGACCGGCCGCGCCAGCGTCGCGACGAACGCCAGCGCCAGCCGACCGCCGTAGGGCTGGAGGAAGGGCAGGAAGCGACGGTAGAGCAGATAGACCTGGCCGCCCGTGACTTGTTGGTTAGCCACGGGCGTGGCGCGCGAGCGTCGGCACGGATGGCCTATCGGGGTGCGCCGGGCGAGCGGCGATCCCGGGAAGCGTCACCGTGAACGTGGTGCCACGCCCGGTCTCGCTGGCGACGGTGATGTGACCGCCGTGGCTCTCCACGATCCACCGCGCGATGGCCAGCCCCAGGCCAGCACCCCCTTGCGCCCGGGCGCGCGCCGGGTCCACGCGATAGAACCGCTCGAACAGATGCGGGAGGTGCTCGGGCGGGATGCCGACCCCGGTATCCGCGAGCTGGAGGATGGCCTGCTTCCCCTCCGGGCGCGTCGAGACGGTGACCGCGCCACCCGCCGGTGTGTATTTGAGAGCGTTGTCGATCAGGTTCAGGAGGAGTTGGGTGAGCCGAGTCTGGTCACCCATGACCACGGTCGACTCGGCCGCTCCGCGTCCCAAGGCCACGCCGCGCGCCCGCGCCAGCGGCTCCATCGCGGCCACGACGTCGCTCGTCAGGTCGTTCAAGTCGAGCGGCTCGCGCCCGACCTGCGACTCGCCGGCATCCGCGCGCGCGAGGGTCAGGAGGTCATTGACGAGCTGGTTCATTCGCTTGGCATCCTCCCGCATGCTCAGCAACACCCGACGGTATTCGCCCGGGGTGCGAGACCGTTCCAGCGCCAGGTCTGCCTGGCTGATTAAGAGCGCCAAGGGTGTCCGCAGCTCGTGCGACGCGTCGGCGGTGAACTGTCGCTGACGCCGGAACGCGCGGTCGAGCCGCTCCAGCATCCGATCGAAGGTGGCTGCCAGCCGGCCGACCTCGTCGGTTCCTTTGAAGCCGAGGCGGAACGCGAGGTCCTCGGCCCCGAGCTGCTCCGCGGTGCGGGTGATCCGATCGATCGGATCGAGCGCCCGCCCGGCCAGGAAGAGCCCGCCGGCCACGGCGAGGACCAGCGTCGCCGGCACCGCGAACGCCATCAAGATCATCAACTGGCTCAGGGCTACCCCGACCGCCGCTTCCGAACGCCCCACCTGAAGCGTGCCGATGACGTGGCCGTTCTCGATCACCGGCATGGTCAGCACCCGCCAGGAGGTACCGTCCGGAAGCGCAATCGTGCCGAGGGTTTGCTGGCCCGCGGCGGTGCGCGCCAACGGGGCGGCGCGGATCAGGAATGGCCGCGGGGCGCCGGCGTCGATCAGCCGGGTACCGGACGGATCGTAGAGCGCGATGACGGCACCGGTTTCTTGAGAATCAAACTCTCCTTTGAGCGATGGCTTCCCATCCTGGATATCGAGCGAGGCGACAACCCGCCGCGCCTCGGTGCCAAGCGACTGGTCGAGCTCGGCCCGCAGGTTGCGCGCCAGGTTGACATACAGGAACGAGCTGAAGCTGACCAGGATGACCGCGAGCAGGGCGACGTACCACAGGGTCAGCCGCACCCGGATCGTCCGGATGGCACTCGCGGAATGCCTGAGCCAGGCGATGAGTGCATTCATGACGCTGGTGCCTTCAACTGATAACCGGTGCCGCGAATCGTCCGCAAGAGGCGCGGCTCGCGGTCGTCGCCCAGTTTGCGACGGAGGTAGCCCACGTAGACGTCGACGACGTTCGACATCGCGACGAAGTCGTAGTTCCAGATGTGCTCGGCAATCTGGGTGCGAGTGAGCACCCGGTTGGGGTGGCGCGCGAAATATTCGAGAATCGAGTATTCCTTGCTGGTGAGGGCGATTGGCTGGCCGGCCCGCCGCACCTCGTGGCTGACGGTGTCGATTTCCAGGTCGGCCACGCGGAGGACCGGATTCTTCGAGCGACCGCCCCGTCGCAATAACGCCCGAAGCCGCGCCAGCAGCTCGCGAAAGGCGAACGGCTTGGTCAGGTAATCATCGGCGCCACTATCCAGGCCGCGGACGCGGTCGTCCAATCCGTCGCGAGCGGTCAGCATCAGGATTGGCACCTCGTTATGCTGGTGGCGCAGGCGGCGACAAATCTCGAAGCCGTCGCAGGTCGGCAGCAAAACGTCCAGAACCAGGAGATCGTACGACTCGACCTCGGCCAGGGCCAACCCTTCTTCGCCGTCGAAGGCGACGTCCACCGCGTAGCCGTGCTCGCGCAGGCCACGACGGAGGACGCTCGCCAGTTTGTGCTCGTCTTCGACGATCAGCACGCGCATGGCATCTCGTCCTTTCCTGATGGTTTCGAGCGAAGACAGACAATATTAAGTATACAATGGCCGATGGTTTGACTCGACCGACGTGCCGCCGGGGCGGACACTTTCATGATGCTATGATGCGCTCCCCGGATGAAGGGAAGATGAAGCGGGAGTTGCACGATGGCGAGATGCCGCGGGTTGTCGCGACGTTGCGTCGAGAAAGCTGGTGTGCTAGAATCCCTTCGGTGACGGTGGGACCGTGGAGTGTCCCGAGCCTTTAAGCCAGTCCTGTGAGGCTGGAAAGGGAAGCCTGTTGATGCCTGACCGAAATTTCCTGAGCCCTTGTCCACCTGGAGTGGTGGGCGAGGGCTTTTTTGCTGGCGTAAATTCGATCTGGAGGCGCCGGTGACCGAGCGCGTCATCTTGACCGGACCAGACCTGCGGCGGGCCCTGGCGCGCATCGCCCACGAGATCGTCGAGCGCAACCACGGCGTCCAGGCGCTGGTCCTGGTCGGAATCCGCACCCGAGGGGCACCGTTGGCGCGGCGCCTCGCCACGACCTTGCGAGAGCTCGAGCCGGTGGCGGTGCCCCTGGGAGAATTGGACATTACGCTCTATCGCGATGACCTGGCCCGCCGCCGCCTTCAGCCACGAATCGGCCCGAGCGACGTGCCGGTTTCGTTGAACGATCGATCGGTGATCCTCGTCGACGATGTGATCTTTACCGGACGGTCGGTTCGGGCGGCCCTCGACGCGGTCATGGACTTTGGTCGTCCGAGCAACGTGCAACTGGCGGTGCTGGTCGATCGCGGGCACCGCGAGCTGCCAATCCGGCCGGATTACGTGGGAAAAAACGTGCCAACTGCCCTTGACGAAGAAGTGTGCGTTCGCCTTGAAGAGAGCGACGGAGTCGACGAAGTCGTCATCCGGCGTTCCTGACGGAGGTTTGATGGACCGAAAAGACGTGCTCGACCTCGACGACTTCTCCACCGACGAGATCCAACAGGTTCTCGACACCGGGGCGGCGATGCGCGAGGTTCTGTCGCGGCCGATTCGTCGCGTTCCGCCGCTTCGGGGGAAGACGATCGTCAACCTGTTCTACGAAGCAAGCACGCGGACTCGGATTTCCTTCGAGCTGGCGGCGAAGAACCTCTCCGCCGACGTCGTCAACGTCTCGGCCTCGGGGAGCTCGGTCGAAAAGGGCGAGTCGCTGGTGGATACGATTCGGACCCTGCAGGCGCTGGGCGCGGATGTGGTAGTCATCCGCCACTCCCAGGCCGGCGCGCCCTACCTCGTCGCGCGGCAGCTTCGTGGCTCGGTGGTCAACGCGGGAGACGGGTTTCACGCCCATCCGACGCAGGCGCTCCTCGACCTCTTCACGATCCAGCAGAAGTTTGGATTCGTCAAGGGATTGACCGTGGTCGTGGTGGGAGACATTCTTTACAGCCGGGTGGCGCGGTCGAACGTCTGGGGCTTGACCCACATGGGGGCAAGGGTGATTCTCTGCGGTCCGCCAACGCTCATGCCCGACTTCGGCACCAACGGCCACCGGGCCGGCATGCCGCCGGTCGAGGTTTGTTACGATCTCGACCGGTGTATCCACGACGCGGACGTGGTGATGGCGCTGCGAATCCAGCGCGAG
The DNA here is from genome assembly GCA_050695695.1 of Chloroflexota bacterium. Classification (GTDB taxonomy): domain Bacteria; phylum Chloroflexota; class UBA6077; order FW602-bin22; family CADDYW01; genus JAJPKB01. The sequence goes on along the minus strand of JBOGTX010000605.1, from coordinate 2,096 downwards.
CGCCAGGCGGGAGGGCTTTTGCCGAGCCTGCGCGAGTACGTCAGACTCTACCAGGTGAATGCCAGTCGGGTCGAACGGGCGCGCCCGGGAGCGCTGGTGATGCACCCGGGTCCGATGAACGAGGGAATCGAGATCGCGCCGGACGTCGCGCGCGGAAGCCGCTCGGTGATCGAGGAGCAGGTGACCAATGGCGTGGCGATTCGGATGGCCCTGCTGTACTTGCTCGCGGGCGAGCGAGCTGGCCTGGCGGTCGCGTGACGAAGGAGGGAAAACTGGACGTTTTGATTCACGGCGGACAGGTGATCGATCCATCGCGAGAGGTGGATCAGATCGGCGACGTCTGGATTCGCGATGGGGTAATGTCGGAGATCAGACCGGTGGCGACGGTACCGGACGGTCGGCGCGGGCTGGTGGTGATCGACGCGACCGGCCAGATCGTCTGTCCCGGTCTCGTGGACGTTCACGCCCACCTGCGCGACCCCGGCCAGGAAGAAAAGGAGACGATCGCGACCGGCACCCGGGCGGCGGTCAAGGGCGGCTTCACCTCGCTGTGCTGCATGGCGAACACGACTCCGCCGGTCGATCACCGAGCGGTGGTCGAATACCTCCAGCGAACGGCCAGGGAACATGGCGTGGCCCGGGTGTACCCGCTGGCGACGGTCACGCTGGGGATGGCCGGACGCGAGCTGACCGAGATGGCCGACCTCGCCGAGGCCGGCGCGATCGCCTTTTCGGATGACGGCAAGCCAGTCGTCGACGCGGGGGTGATGCGTCACGCCCTCGAGTACAGCAAGCTGATCGGTCGGCCGATCGCGGTCCACGAAGAAGATCCCTCGCTTTCCTCGAACGGCGCGATGAACGAGGGCCCGGTCGCGACTCGGCTCGGCCTGCCCGGATGGCCCGGGGTGGCCGAGGAGGTGTTGATCGCGCGCGACCTGCTTTTGTGCGAGGTCACCGGCGGGCACCTTCACTTGCAGCACGTGACGACGGCGCGCGGTGCCGAGATCATCCGACAGGCGCGCGAGCGCGGCGTGAGGTTCACCGCGGAGACGACGCCGCACCATCTGACGCTGACCGACGAATGGGTTGCCGGCTGGCGGCCCGACGGGCACTCCGCCGCGCCCTACGACACGGCGACCAAGGTGAACCCGCCGCTGCGGTCCGAGGGCGACCGACGCGCCTTGATCGAGGCGATTCGCGACGGGACGCTGGATTTGATCGGAACCGACCACGCTCCGCACAGCGAGGTTGACAAGCTCTGCGAATACGGCGCCGCGGCCTTCGGCATTTCCGGACTGGAGACCGCGCTGGCGACCCTGCTCGATCTGGTACGCTCCGGCGACCTGAGCCTGAATCTCCTGATCCAGCGATTGACCTCCGCGCCAGCCCGCGCCTTCGATCTACCGGGCGGCACCCTCGCGCCCGGCGCCGCGGCCGACGTTTGTGTCTTCGACCCGGAGGCGTGTTGGACGGTCAACCCGGACGAGCTGGCCTCCCGAGGGAAGAATACTCCCTGGTCTGGCCTGACCCTTCGCGGCATGGCGACCGCGACCCTGGTCGGCGGGCGCCTCGCCTATCTGCATCCATCGCGTCGAGAGACGGTGACGGGCGAGGAGGTGACGGCATGAGCACGTCCGCGCTCGCCCTGGAAGACGGCACCGTCTTTCGCGGGTTGCCCTTCGGAGCCCCGGTCGACGCCGAGGCCGAGGTGGTCTTCAACACCAGCATGACCGGCTATCAGGAAATCGCAACCGATCCATCCTACCGCGGACAGATGGTGACGCTGACCTATCCGCTGATCGGAAATTACGGCGTCGCGGCAGACGATGCCGAGTCGTGGCAGCCCTGGATCGCCGCGTTGATCGTTCGCGAGTACTACGACGACCCGAGTAATTGGAACGCCGCGGAGCCGCTCGATCGCTACCTGAAACGCGGCGGTATCCCCGGACTGCGCGACGTCGATACCCGGGCCCTGGTTCGGCACCTGCGCGCCCGCGCGACGATGCGCGCGGTCCTGGTCCACCGCGCCGACGAATTGCCGGACGCGGCACTGGTGGAACGGGCGCGCGCGGTCACGTCGCTGAGCGACCAGGACC
>JBOGTX010000604.1:0-7835 GCA_050695695.1 Chloroflexota bacterium | reverse complement strand
ACGTTTAGGAAGGCGATCACCGGCAGCTTAGCGGTGACGAAGACGTCGGCGAGCCCCACGAAGAAGCCGATCATCAGGGTGACGAACGTCGCCTGCGATCGGTGGTGAAAGATCCCCTCGACGAATTGGCGGTGATCCGGGTCGGTCGGCCAAGGCAGATGGGTGGCCGAGAGCGCGACGATGGCCGTCGCGAGCAAAAAGGCCGCGGTAATCGCGACGATTCCAGTGATCAGGTCCACGCCCCCGGCGTTTACACGATCCGTGCCAGGGAAACCGGCACGCAATTTGCCACCACCGTGCTCCCGCACCCATCGAAGCGCGGGTACCTGGACTAGTCAGGAGGATGTAATATGCGCGAACCGATTCGAGAACCGAATCCCCAGGAGCAGCGGCCGGCCCGTGCGCCGGAGCCTCTGCGCTACACGGGACCAGGTCCGGTCGGCGAGGCCGCGCCGTTTCTTCGGCACGGCCTGGTTGAATGGGCCCCGACGTGGGGCGGCATGTTCGTGTCGCTCGGCATCCTGTTCCTGCTGAGCGCGCTCGGCGTCGCGATCGGCGTGGGCACCGGTGCGGCCGGCGTCGCGATCTGGGGGGCGATCACCCTGATCGTCGCCTTCTTCGTCGGCGGCTGGTTCACCGGCCGTACGCTGAATGTGTTCGACACCCTGGTCTCCGCGGCCCACGGGTTGCTGGTCTGGGCAGTGTCGATGGTGTTTGCCCTGGTGTTCCTCGTTGGCACGACGGTGGCCGGCCTCAACTCGCTGGCGAATGTCGCGCGAATTCCCTTCGTCTCGACGCTGTTGAGCTCCGCCGGCATCGCGGGCCCGCCGGCCGCCGGCGCGACGGCCGCGACCGCGGTGGCGTCGTCCTGGGTGACCTTCATCATCATGCTGCTGGCCGTGATCGCGGCGATCATCGGCGCGATCGTCGGCAATCAGGGGCGGGTGGCGACGATCTCCGGCGTGACCGAGAACCCTCGGCACTAAGCCGGTCCTCGGCTGGTGGGGTTACCCCGCCAGCCGAGTTTCCTCAGTCTTCCCCTTCGCCCACCAGATCGAGCAGCTCGGCCTCGCTCAACACCGGAATACCCAGCTTGCGCGCTTTCTCCAGCTTGCTCCCGGGCGCGTCCCCACACACCAGGTAATTGACCCTGGACGTGACGGCGTCGACCGATCGTCCCCCCGCCTTTTCGATCAATTCATCGAAAGCATGGCGGGGCCGGGAGAGCGATCCGGTGATGACGACCGTGGCGCCAGCCAGGCGGCCCGGCGCCGCCTCCGCCGGGCTCGCGTTGGCCGGACCAACCGCCCGGCCAATCCCCAGCTCAAGCAAATCGTCGACCAGCGCGCGATTGGTCGCGTCCTCGAAGAACCCCCGGATGCTCGCCGAGACCGACGGTCCAATGCCCTCGATCTCGTTCAACTGGATTTCGGCCGCGTTGGCGAGACGATCGAGGGATCCGAACACGCTGGCCAGGAGCTGCGCCGTCTCGTGCCCGACTTGCGGAATGCCAAGGGCGTCGATCGCCGGCCCGAGCTCGACGGAGCGCGCTGCCGCGATGTTGGCGAGGAGCTTGTCGGTGCTTCGCTCGCCAAAGCGAGGGAGTGGCAGAAGCTGATCGCGCGTCAACCGAAAAAGATCGGCCGGCCCGCGGATGAGCCCGGCGCCAAGCAGGGCCTCGATGACCGCGGGGCCAAGGCCCTCGACGTTCAAGCAGCTTCGACTGGCGAAGTGCTCGATCCCCTGGGCGAGCTGGGCCGGGCACCGAGCGGCCGGATTCGAGCAGCGAATCGCGACCTCGTCGTCGACCTGACGCGATGGCGCGCCGCATGACGGGCAGGCGTCCGGCATCCGCCAGACTGTCGCCGTCTCCGGGCGGCGCTCGACGACCGCCGCGACGATCTCGGGGATCACTTCACCGGCCCGACGCACGACGACCGTATCGCCGAGGCGCAGGTCCTTGCGGGCGATCTCCCGGCCGTTGTGCAAGGTGGCGCGGCTGACCAGCACCCCGCCCACGGTGATCGGCTCGAGCTCGGCCACTGGCGTGAGCACGCCGGTTCGCCCAACCTGCACCGTGATGTTCTTCAGAACGGTATACGCTTCCTCGGGCGGGTACTTGTAGGCCATCGCCCAGCGTGGCTCGCGACCGACGACCCCGAGCTCGGTCTGGTCGGCGAGAGAATCGACTTTCACGACGACCCCGTCGGTGTCGAAGGGAAAGTCGTGGCGCGAGATCTCCATGTCTCGCACGTACGCCACCACCGCGTCGGCGTCCGACGCGGGCCGGTTGGCCGGGCTGGTCGGAAATCCCCATTCCCGCAGGGCGGCGATGCGCTCGGTCTGAGTGCCAACCGGTAGCCCGTCCGGCGAATAGGCCGAGTAGGCGAAGAAGCGCAGCGGGCGACTGGCGGTGATCTTCGGGTCGAGCTGGCGAAGCGAGCCGGCCGCGGCATTGCGGGGATTGGCCTTCGGCGGCTCGCCCGCGGCGATCAAGGTCTCATTGAGGGCCAGGAAGCTCGCGCGGTCCATGATGACTTCGCCGCGCACCTGGAGCACCGACGGCGAATGGCCCCGCAGGGTGCGCGGAATCGAGCGAATCGTGCGGACGTTGGCGGTGACGTCCTCCCCGAGGTAGCCATCGCCGCGGGTCGCGGCGATCGCCAGCTCACCGTCGTGGTAGACCAGGGCGATCGAAAGGCCATCGAACTTCGGCTCGCAGTGATACTCCGCGGCGCGCCCCAGCAGGGTCCGGACGCGCTGGAAGAACCTCCCCAGGTCCTCGTCGGACATGCAGTTGCCGAGCGACAACAGGGGCTCCAGGTGGCTCACCTTGGCGAAGCCCTCGACCGGCTCGCCCGGCACGCGCTGGGTTGGGGACGCCGCGCTCACCAGCTCGGGACTTTCCGCTTCCAGGGCGCGCAGCTCGCGCATCAAGGCATCGAACGCGCCATCGTCGAGAATCGGGGCATCGAGGACGTAGTAAGCGTGATCGGCTTCGCGGATCTTTTCGATCAGCCCGGCCATGCGCTCGGATGCCGTGAGCTCCCGATTCGCCCGCACCGCGTCGGACGCTGCCGAATTGGCCATGTCGGTTCCTCTCGAACACGTGCTCTGCTTTCATGATACCGCAACGCGGGGGCCGCGGTCGAGGAGAAACGCGTTAGAGGGCGCCGAAAAAGCGGACGCGACCTGCCCGTCAATCTCCCGGCCGCTTCCAGATCCCGCGATTGACCAGCAGCTCGATTTGTCGGTCGATGACCTCTTTCCGGAACTCGGCGTGCCCGTATGGTGGACGCTGGAGGTAAAGGTTCTTCGGGTAGATCGGGTTTTCGTAGATGAGCTGATACAGCTCGGTCCGGAGGTCCTTCAGCCAGTTATCCCACTGGGCGCGGGTGCGGAAGTCGCGGAGCGCGTCGATGTCGACGGTTCCACCGACGTAAGAGGAGCCGGCCCCGTACAGGTGCTGGCCGACGATCCGACCGCGGTAGTCGACGATCATCGAGCGCCCGCCAAAGGTGTCGATCGGAACGTCGGCCTTCTGGTCGAGGTAATAGGTGCCCATGTTCGGCGCGACGACGTAGAAGTTGTTGTCCAGCGCGCGGGCCCGGTTGTGAATCTCGAAGAATTCATTGCCGGTGTGCGGGTGCGGATAGGCCGCGCGGTAGACGACCTCGGCGCCATTCAAGGCAAGGCCGCGCGCGTTCTCGGGATACGAGCCCTCGTTCGCCATCAGTACCCCGAGCCGGCCGATCTCGGTGTCGGCGACCGGATAAAACGCGTCGAGCGTTCGCCCGTAGAGCTCGATCCACTTGTCCCAGACGTCGTGCGGCGTCACCGAATGCTCCACCGGGTAAAGCGTCGCCAGCTTATGGTGCTTGAGAACGACGTCGCCCTTCGGATCGATCGCGAAGCCAACGTTGAAGAAGCGATCCGGGAACGCCTCGTGGCGCGCCTTTGCCTGCGCCATGATGAAGACGTTCCAGTGCTTCGCGAGGTCGCCCAGGAATCGGGTCTCCGGTCCGGGAATGTCGATCGCTGTCTCCCGGGCGTACGTCGCGTGGTCGAGGTCGAAGACCTCGTCGGTAAAGCCTTGCAGCGCTCCCTCCGGAATCGCGACCAATCTCACCGGCAGGTCAAGGCTCGAAAGCCACGACGCGGCCGCCATGAGGTCGGCGAGGTGATCGAGGTTACGCTGGATCTCCGCGCGCTCGCGGACGCCCCGAACTGTCGGAATCAAGCCAACGGCGGTGTAGGGCCTGGGCACGATGACCTCCTGGTTGACGAAGAATCGAGACTCGCCTGGCGGTGACCGGGGGTTCCCTCATCCCCTGCCCCGTCCCCCAGGTGCGGGGGAAGGGTCTCCAGGGAGACGCTTTCCTCAAGATCGGCGTCCTGCCCTTAGCGCGTGGCGCGGGATCTTCCAAGATTCTGCCTCCCCTGAGTCCCCTCTCCCGCGCACCGGGAGAGGGGGTAGGGGGTGAGGAAACCCCCGGCTCCCACGCGAAAAGGAGCCACTCCCCATGCCGATTACTTCCCGTTCGGAAAAGCCACCCCGAGCTCGTCCGCCAATCCCTGTAACGACTCGACGACCGAGGGGTGAAGCGGAATGCCGTTTCGTCGGCGCTCGCGCTCGGCGTCGAGCTCCTTTTCGCCATGGACGTAGACCCGTTCCGCGCCCGGCGCCGGCTCGGCCTCCCGGAGCGTCCGGATCATCGCGTCCATCATCGTGGTGAAATCCACCAGCGGCCGAAACGCGTCGATGCGCAGCGCCAGGAAAAAATGCCCGGTGCCCCAGCCAACCGGGTCGAGGATGCTACTGAACCCCGCCCCGGACAGGACACCACAGAGGACGTCGACCACGACCGCGAGGCCATAGCCTTTGTAGCTTGCCAGCTCGGGACGACTCCCCAGCGGGAGGAGCGACCCGCCGGCCCAGAGGGACCGCGGATTGGTCGTCGGACGGCCATCGTGATCGACCAGCCAGCCGTCGACGATCGGCTTTCCGGTGCGCTCGGCGATCTCGATCTTGCCGGCCGCGCCCACGCTGGTCGCCATGTCGAGAATGAACGGTCGCTCCTGGTCGGCCGGCACCGCCACGCTCAGCGGGTTGGTGCCGAGCAGCGCGTGCTTCCCGTTCGTTGGCACCACCTGGGGCGCCGCGTTCGTCATCGCGATTCCGATCATGCCGTGGGCGAGGGCCTTCATGGCGTAGTGGCAGGCGATGCCAAAGTGGTGGCTGCCCGTGACCGTGACGGCGCCCACCGCCGACTCGCGCGCCTTCGCGATCGCGAGGTCCATGGCTCGGGTCGAGACCACGCCGCCGAGTCCGGCGTCGCCGTCGAGGACCGCGGTCGACGCGGTCTCGGAGAGGACGCGGGGCCTCGCCTTTGCCTTGATGATGCCACTCTTCAGTCCGGGCACGTATCCAGGGTGGCCCGCCAACCGCGCCACCCCGTGGGAATCGATGCCCAGCACGTCGGCGTGGACCAGAACGTCGGCCGCTGTCCCGGCGTCGTCGGCCGGAACGTCGAGCCTGCCGAAAACGTCGCGCGTGAAGTCACGAAGCGCCAGGTGATCTACCCGAAGGTGAGTCTCGGTCGCCACGTCATCCCCCTCTCGGTCGCGGCTCAGCCCGTTGCCGACCGCTTCACAGTCTACGGCAATGCCCTGGCGGGCGCAACGACGCCCGCGCGCGTTTGACGGCTCCCACGCGTCGCCGGTAGAATATTCATACTATGAATCTTTTCCAGCACCAGGGAAGCCAGGAAGCCATCGTTATCCTCGACTTCGGCTCGCAATACACTCAGTTGATCGCGCGGTCTGTCCGGGAGCTCGGCGTCTACAGCGAAATCGTCCCGGCCGATGCTCCGTGGGCGGAGGTCGCGCGATTGGCTCCGCGTGGCCTGATCCTTTCGGGCGGGCCCGCCAGCGTCTACGACGTCGGCGCGCCAGCGCTTCCCGATTTCGTGCTAGAGAGCGGCCTCCCGGTCCTTGGCATTTGCTATGGGATGCAGCTTCTGGGCGCTAGGCTGGGTGGCGTGGTGCGCCCAGCCGAATCTCGAGAGTACGGCCCACGCGCCGTCGAGCGCGTGGCCGACGACTCGACCGATCGTTTGTGTCGCGGGCTACCGACGCGCTTCGACGTCTGGATGTCGCACGGCGACGTCGTGATCGAGCCGCCGCCGGGCTTTACCGTCCTCGGAACGAGCGATGGCGGCCAGATCGCGGCGATGGCATCCGACCGGATCTACGCGGTCCAGTTCCATCCCGAAGTCAAGCATACGCCGCTGGGCCGGCGGATCCTCGAGAGCTTCGTACGCCAGATCTGCGGCTGTGCCGGCGACTGGACCCCGGCTTCGCTGATTCCCACCGCGATCGAGCAGATCCGCGCGACCGTCGGGAGCGGGCGCGCGGTCTGTGGCCTGAGTGGCGGAGTGGACTCCGCGGTCGCCGCCACGCTGGTCCAGCGGGCGATCGGTGACCGGCTGGTGTCAATTTTCGTCGACAACGGCCTGCTGCGAAAGGACGAGGCGGCCGGCGTCGTCGAGCTTTTCCGCGACCAGCTTGGCATGAACCTCATTCACGTGGATGCGAGCGAGCGGTTTCTGGGGCGGCTGGCCGGGGTCGAGGATCCCGAGGAGAAGCGGCGGCGGATCGGCCACGAGTTCATCGCGGTCTTCGACGACGAGGCTCGTCGCCTGGGCGACGTCGATTTTCTGGTCCAGGGCACGCTCTATCCCGACGTGATCGAGAGCGCCACGCCCAACGCGAGCAAGACCGCGGCGCGGATCAAGACCCATCACAATGTCGGCGGTCTGCCGGCCGACCTTCGGTTCACCCTGATCGAGCCGCTCCGTTACCTCTTCAAAGACGAAGCGCGGGCGATTGGCCTCGAGCTTGGCTTGCCGGAGCACCTGGTCTTCCGCCAGCCATTCCCCGGACCCGGCCTGGCGGTGCGCGTGCTCGGCGCGGTCGACCGGGCGAAGCTGGACCGCCTGCGCGAGGCCGATGCCATCACGCGTGAAGAGATCGAGCGGGCAGGCCTGTCGCGCTCGATCTGGCAAGCGCTAGCCGTACTGACGCCGCTCAAGAGCGTGGGGGTGATGGGCGACGGACGGACCTATCAGGACCTCGTCGCGATCCGGGCCGTCACCAGCGACGATGCGATGACCGCCGACTGGGCGCGCATTCCCCACGACGTCCTCGCCCGGATGAGCTCGCGTATCGTCAACGAAGTCGAGGGCGTCAACCGCGTGGTCTACGACATCACCAGCAAGCCCCCGGCGACGATCGAGTGGGAATAGCGGGTGGGCGGCGACGTTCTCAAGAGTATGCTAACCGAATTTGACACCGAGGTGCGTGCATGCCGGATTTCAGGCCGGTCTTGTCGCCGGGGGAGCTGGCGAAGCGACGCGCGGCCAAGGCAACCCGGGTCGATCTGATGCCATACATCGAGTATTTACAAACGATCGAGGCCGGCTATGCCGGAGATCTGCAATTATTGCCGGGTGAGAACAAGCCCACGATCAAGCGGCGCGTGACCATGGCGGCACATCGCACCGGAAAGTCGGTGAAGTATATCCGATCGGGCGAAAATCAACTGATCTTCGAGGTTCGACCCGAGCAAAAGAGCTAGGACCATCAGGCTCGCCGCGTTGGCATTGCTCACGCGGCGAGCGATGCCAGACTCTGCGCGAGCGGTCCGTTGCGCAGCTTCCGCAGCGCCTGCTCCTCGATCTGCCGGACGCGCTCTTTACTCATGTGAAGGGCCGTGCCGATTTCGGCGAGCGTTTGTGGTGCCAGGCCCTCGAGCCCGAAGCGGAGACTGATGA
>JBOGTX010000603.1:0-7519 GCA_050695695.1 Chloroflexota bacterium | reverse complement strand
CACTCCGCCAGTGCTTGATAATCGACGCTCGAGGTCGGGGCCGGCGCCGCCAGATTCTCGCCAGGCGCGTCACTCGCCTGGCGCGCGGGCGCCCCCGGACCGGCTACGCGGTCATCCGTGTCGACCTCCATCCGCGATGGCGAAGGATTAGCCCGTCGGCGCCAGGACGCTCCATGGGCGCTTTATTATATCGTACTACGACGTATCTGTCAGCGAGGGCCGCGACGTTGCCCCGTTTCGGCGGCGGGCGCAAGGGAATTCGCCGTCGCCTTTCCGCGCGTGGTTTTGTGCTATAATCTTCGCGTGTCATACCCATCCGCGGTCGAAAGGTAACCTTGGAGAACAGTGTGAAGGTCACTGCTGAGAAAATTCCCCAGAGTAAGGTGCTCTTACGAATCGAACTTTCCCCTGAGCAAGTTCAGGAAGCAATCGAGAAGACGTATCGTGATCTGAGCCGTCGGATTCGGGTGCCGGGATTTCGACCGGGTAAGGCACCACGGAGTCTGGTCGAGCGTTACGTCGGCGGACCTCAGACAATCCAGGAAGAGGGCGTCGAGCGACTGATCGACGATTCGTTCCGTAAGGCGCTCCGTGAAGCGGACGTTCATCCAATCGGAGAAGCCGACGTGAGCGAGCGACCGGAGTATCACCCCGGTGAGCCGCTCGTCTTCGAGGCCGCGGTGCCGGTCGCCCCGACCGTCGAGCTCGGCGACTATCAGAGCGTCCACATGCAGCCGATCGCCGTCGAGGCGACGTCGGAGCAAGTCAATCGCTTCATCGACGACCTCGTCGAAGCCAACGCCGAGTGGACACCGGTCGACCGGGGCGCCCGAGAGGGCGACCACGTGACGATCGACGTGCAGGGGACCGTCGGAACGGTACCAACGCTGTTCGGTCCCAGTGGCGAAACCCTGCTGCACAGCCCCGGTGGTCGTGAAGTCTATAACGACAAGGACCACGAACACCTGATCAATACTAAGGAGCCGCCGGAATACGCTCCGGGATTCGACGAAGAGATTGTCGGAATGATGTCGGGAAGCGAGCGCACGTTTGGCTTGACCCTGCCGGTCGAGTTTCCGGACGCCGCCCTGGCCAACCAGTCGATCGTCTTCACGGTAAAGCTCCACGAGGTGAAGGAAAAGCACCTTCCCGAGCTCAACGACGAGTTCGCCAAGACGGTCGCCGGCGGGGAGACGCTCGGCGAGCTTCGCGACAACGCGCGTCAGCGGATTCAATCGCGCATGGAGTACGAGGCGCGGCTCGCTTTCGAGAACTCCCTCGTCGAGGCCGTGGTCGAGCGATCGACGATCGAGGTTCCTGACGTGATGGTCGAGCGCCAGATCGACTCTCGGATCGAGGACCTCAAGGCCGACTTCGCCCGCCAGAAAGTCGACTGGCAGGATTACCTCGCTCAGGCTCACCAGACCGAGGCGCAGGTTCGCGACGAGATGCGAGAGGGCGCGCTGCGTGGCCTGCGCGACTCGCTGGTGCTTCGCGAAGTCGCGCAGCGGGAGAACATTGTCGTCGAGCCCGAGGAAGTGACCGCCGACATCGACGCCACGGCGGCGCAATTTGGGGCCGCGAGCAACATCATCCGCGATCGCCTCAACACGCGCGACCAACGCGAACAGATCGAAGGGCGCCTGCTCTATCGAAAGACGGTCGCGCGCCTCGCCGAGTTTGCCGCCCAGCCAGCGGAACCGGAGACGCCGACCGAATCGGAAGGAACGGCGACCGAGACCAACGAAGCGTCGACATCCCCCTCCGAGAGCACCGCGCCCGAAGGGGCGATCGCGGCGGCGCCGGTCGAGGCCGAGCCCGCCTCCGAGCAACCCGAGCCCGCCCCGGCCAGCGAGCCGGCGTCGACGACGGAAGAGACGTCATAACCGTGTCCCGGTGCCGGTCGTTGCTGATCGGCCGGAGGGTCGAACGCGCGGCGCGACCGCCGCGGCTCGAGACATGGCTCGGTTATGGCGCGCCCGACATCGCGACGCGCCTGGTCCGCCGGTGCCGTCATCGCATTCGTACGAGGAGACCAATCAATGGCTGACTTCATGCTGCCACCGCGCGACATCGTTCCGATGGTGATCGAGAATACCGGACGGATCGAGCGTGCCTTCGACATCTACTCTCTCCTATTGCGAGAGCGGATCGTCTTTCTTGGCACCCCGATCGACTCCCAGATCGCCAACCTGATCGTCGCCCAGCTACTCTACCTTGACCGCGAGGATCCCGAGAAGGACATCAACCTGTACATCAATTCGCCAGGGGGAGAGATCTACGCGGGCCTGGCGATCTACGACACGATGCAGTTGATCCGACCGCCGGTGTCGACGATCTGCGTTGGCATGGCCGCGAGCTTTGGCACGATTTTGCTCGCATCGGGCGCCAAGGGTAAGCGGTTCGCCTTGCCAAACGCCACCATCCACATGCACCAGCCTCTGGGTGGTGTCCGCGGCCAGGCATCGGACATGGAAATTCAAGCCAGGGAGATCTTGCGTCTTCGCGGCTTAATCAATAACATCCTGGTCGAGCGCACCGGTCAAGACGAAGAGCGCATCGTTCGGGATACGGACCGTGACTTTTTCATGAACGCCGAACAAGCCGTCGCGTACGGTGTCGTCGACGAAGTTCTCGCGTCGACGAAGCCGCTGTCCGTCTCCGCTAGCGACGGATCGACGCCCGACCTGTCCCGTCGATAGGTCGATCGGCTGCCGAGGCTGACGCGGCGTCGCGTCGTGAGTGGAAAGAGTGAAGGACCGTTTGACTATCGGCCGGCCTGGTGGAGGCAAACGTCGACACCTCGCCGGCTCATTCATACCATCGAGGGGATAGAGGGGAATGGCGACGACCAAAGGACCCCGCGGACAATACCACTGCTCGTTCTGCGGGAAGGGACAGGAAAGCGTCCGCCGGCTGATTGCCGGGCCCGGATCGGTCTACATCTGTGACGAGTGCGTCGAGCTGTGCCGCGAGATCATCGACGAAGAGCAGTCTCCCCAGGGACGAAACCAGACCCCCATGACCAAGGTTCCGACGCCGCGTCGGATCGTCGAGCTCCTTGGTCAGTATGTGGTCGGGCAGGAGCGAGCCAAGAAAGTTCTCGCCGTTGCCGTGTACAATCATTACAAGCGGATCAACGCCGGTATGCAGATCGACGACGTCGAGCTCCAGAAGTCGAACATCCTGCTCATCGGACCGACCGGCTGCGGCAAGACCCTCCTGGCCCAGACCCTCGCCCGGATCCTCGACGTTCCCTTTTGCATCGCGGACGCGACCGCCCTCACCGAAGCGGGCTACGTTGGCGAGGACGTCGAGAATATCCTCCTTCGCTTGATCCAATCCGCCGATTTCGACCTTTCCCGCGCCGAGCGCGGAATCGTCTACATCGACGAGATCGACAAGATCGCCCGCAAAAGCGACAACCCATCGATCACCCGCGACGTCTCCGGTGAGGGTGTTCAACAGGCGCTCCTCAAGATCCTCGAAGGGACCGTCGCCAACGTCCCCCCGCAGGGCGGACGCAAACACCCGCACCAGGACTTCATTCAGATCAACACCACCAACATTCTGTTCGTTTGCGGGGGCGCGTTCGAAGGACTGGAGAAAGTCGTGGGCGACCGCGTCGGTGGCAAGCGGACGCTGGGCTTCAAGCCCGATCACACCAGTAGCCCGGCCGGCACCGAGACCGCCGAGATGCTCCAGCAGGTGATCGCCGATGACTTGCTGAAGTACGGACTGATTCCGGAGTTCATTGGCCGCTTGCCGGTCGTCGTCAGCGTCGACCCGTTAAATAAAGAAGCCTTGATGGAGATTCTCACCGAGCCCAAGAACGCGATCATCAAGCAATATCAGAAGTTCCTCGCGCTGGATAAAGTCGAGCTTGCCCTCACTCCCGACGCGCTCGAGGCGGCTGCCGAAGAAGCGCTGAAGCTGAAGACCGGGGCACGCGGGCTCCGAAGCGTCATCGAAGAAGTGCTGCTCGACGTGATGTACGAGATCCCGTCGCGCAACGATGTCAAGAAATGCCTGATTAACGCCGAGACGATCCGCCATCGACGCAGTCCCATTCTCTTAAATCAGGCGGGACGCCCGGTCGAGGACATTCACATCCAGGGGCGCTCGGCCTGATGGAGCCCAGGACAACGCGATCGGCTGACGTGGCGCCCGTCCCGATTGCCGAGGGATCGACGCGGAAAACGCTTGGCTGGGGCGACCGAACCCTGCTCTCGGAGGTCAGCTTCGCCCGGGATGGCGTGGTGCCCATGCACTCGCATCCGCACGAACAGATCGGTTACGTGGCGCGAGGCGCGATCGAGTTCACGATCGGCGATCAGGTCACGGTCTTGCGCGCGGGTGACGCTTACGTGATCCCCGGCAACGTTCCGCACGGGTGCCATGCACTGGAGGCGAGCCTCGCCATCGACATCTTCTCACCGGTGCGTGAAGAGTACAGGTAAAGCGCCCCGCCGGCTAACTCCCCTCCTGAGCCTGCCAGGGAGGGGTTCGACCAAAAAGGATCGTCAAGCCACCACCCTGGGGAACCGTGAGCAAGCCAAGACAGCCGAGGATCGCGGTCGCGACGATGAGGCCATCGACTCCCCAGGACATCGCAAAGAGGCCGCCGAGCGTCGCGCCAATCAGTTGCCCCGCCCCGAGCAGCATGGAATAGACGCCCATCACCGCGCCCCGACCCTCGGGTACCCCGTCGGAGCGCGCGGCCAGCAGGGTGAGCGCGGCCGGCGTAAAGGCCGTTTCGCCGGCCAGCGAGCAGATACTCAGGACCAACATGAGCCCGAACCAGAAACCGCCGAGATCTCGCGCATGATTGAGTCCGAGCAACGCCGCCGCCGCCGCGATGACCCCAACGCTGCCGATGCGCATCGCGGTCACGGTCGACAATCGCCCGATGAAAAACCCCCAACCGATCGTCCCGGTCGCGAAGAGCAGCGTATAGACGCCAAAGATGATCCCGATCGTGCTGCCGGTCAACCCATGGGTCAGCAACTGATGGGTCCGAGGGTGCGCGCCGGAAAGCTGGTAGGCCGCCTGGCCGAACCACAGGCCGGCGGCCGCGCTCAGGGCGAGCCAGGCCGGCACCAGATCCCAGGTCTGGCGAAGCGCCTGCCAGGTTGCCGACGGCGGGCGCTTGACCTTCGACGAATGCTCGATCTTCACGAAAACGAAGAGTCCGGCCGCGATGCCATAGACGAGAATCACATCCCAGAATCCGGCGCGGTGCAGGCCATCCCACAGCAGCCCACCGAGCGTATAACCAATCGCCAGGCCGCCAATCGAGCCAGCTTCGAAGAAGCCCATGATCCGTCCGCGCTCGCTTCCGCCGACCCGCCGCGCATCGCTGAGAAAGGCCAGGGCCGCGGGAACGGTGCACGCGGTCGTCAGGCCCTGGAGTAATCGCGCGGCCGCCAACAGCCCCACGTGGCTCGGAATGGCGATCAGCGCGGTCGCGATCACGCCGAAGAACGGCCCGGCGAAGAGCAATGGACGCAAGCCCCGGCGATCGATCAGCAGGCCGGCGACCGGCGCGCCAAGGAGCTCGGAGAGGTAGAACGACGCCATCAGCAAGCCAACCACCATCGCCGAGGAATCGGCCATTCCTCGTCGATGCATGCTCGACAGGAGCAAGCCCAGCATAACGCCGGTCGCCGCGCCGCCAAGGCGAACGAGAAAGCTACCGACGATCGTCGCCGCGACTGCCGTTGATCCTCCCGTGCCGCGATGGCATCCCAAACCTCGCCGTTCCAGTGTATTGGCATGACCGGGGACGGTCAAGACGGCCCAACATTTGCTCTGTATCGCCCCTCATTGGAGGACCGTAGGGGAGGACCGATGCGCGTTGCCTTTCCCGGTCTGGCTTACTCGCCAGTCGAGATCCCGGAATCGTGTCTCCTGGGCAACTACGGACCGGCCACCCTCCGGAGCCGCGAGACGGTCGAGCGGCAGCTCGCCGTGTCTCTCGCCCGGCCGCTGGGGTCAGAGCCGCTCGACTCGCGGTTGCGCCCGGGAATGCGCGTCTTGCTGATCGTCGGCGATCGAACGTCCGCCGCGCCCACGGCGCGCCTTTTGCCGGCCCTCCTCGACGCGATCCAGGCCGCGGGAGTCGCGCGCGCGGACGTCGACCTCCTGGTCGCGACCGCGTCCCGCTGCCCGATGACCTCCGAGGAGCTACGCCACAAGCTGGGCCCCACCATCGTGGACGGCTTTCCAGTCGCGCAGCACCAGTGGCGCGACTGGTCGCAGCTGCGGCGCCTCGGACCGACCACTGGCGGCTATCCGGTCGTCGTCAACCGCAAGGTGGTCGAGGCCGACTTCGTGATCGCCCTTCACGCCGTCGTGCCAGACCGGGTTGGCGGATATTCGGGCGGCTACGAGGTGATCGCGCCGGGATGCCTCGGCGACACCCACAGCACTCTCGATGTGCGCTGGCAGGCCGCGCGCTACCCAGCCAACGCGATTCTTGGCGTCGCGTCCAACCCGGTTCGGCAGATCATCGACGAAATCGGCAAGATCGCCGGACTGGACTTCGTCGTTCAGGTCGTCCAGGATGGGCGTGGCGAAACCGTCGACGTCGTCGCCGGTGCCCCGGACGTTGCCTATTCGGCGAGCGCTGGCACCGCGCTTCAGATTTACGGCGTGGACGTTCCAGCACCCGCCGACGTCGTGGTCGCGGTCGCCCGTCCCGACGAGGGGAATCTCTTTCAAGCCGCGAAGGCGCTCTACGCCGCGAGCCTCGCGGCGCGGCCAGGCGGCGCGGTCATCCTGGTCGCCGAATGCCCGGAAGGCGTCGCGCCGGCCCACCCCGAGATCCTTCAGCGCCGCGCCGGACCGGTCGCCGATATCGACCGCGATCTCTCGTTGGGTAAGCTGACCGACGTCGTCTCCGGTGCCTTCCTGGCGATGGTCAGCCGGGCGATCGCGCCGTTGGGCTTATGCTATCTCGTCAGCTCAGGGGTATCCGAACGCGAGGCGGCTTGCCTTGGCTTTCAGTCAGCACCATCTCCCGGCAACGCGCTGGCACGGGCCCGCCAACTCATCGGCCCCGCCGCGACCGTGCTGATCCTCCGCGACGCCACCCTGGTCGTTCCACGTACCTGATTGCGCGGCGCCGCGCGTTTTCGGTACAATCCTTCCGATTCGCGCGAAAGGGAGAACGCTGCCGCGATGCCGGGCCGCCAGAGGGTCGCCGAAGATGGAACCGTGTCCGAGGCGACGCCCAGATTAAAGGATCTGGATCCATCCGAAAGGCCACGCGAGCGACTTTTCGCGCGCGGCGCGCAGGCGCTCTCGAACGCCGAGCTGCTGGCGATCCTATTGCGAACCGGCGTGGCGGGCCTGATGGTCACCGACCTCGCGCGCGGGCTCCTGGTGGAATACGGCAGTCTCGGCGGTCTGGCACGAGTGTCGGCATCGGAGCTCGCCCTGCGGCACGGGCTAGGACCCGCGAAAGCGGCCCAGCTCAAGGCGGCGCTGGAGATCGGCCAACGGCTGGTGCTGGAAG
>JBOGTX010000602.1:0-3446 GCA_050695695.1 Chloroflexota bacterium | reverse complement strand
CGCCCGGCCTGGGCGTCGAGTTCAACGAGGAGTACGCTAAGCAACAGGCGTTCAAGATGGGGACGACGCGCCACCTGCGGCGGCGCGTCGGCTCGATTACGAACGCGTGAAGATGAATCTGGCGGGTTCGGATCACCGTCCCTGAAAGCAGGCGTTTCCCCTTACTCGCCGAGCGCCCTCGTGTCGGGCGGCGCTCGACGACGAAGCGGCCGGCCGGTTGCTGCCCGACGGTAGGGAGAGCCTGCCACCCGACGGCTGCTTGCCGCGTGTCGCCGTGTTAGAATAGGTCATTATGACCAATTGGTCAACCGGAGGGGGCTTTGGCTAAACGGGTGAGCGCCGCGCAGGCAAAGGCTCAGCTCTCGGCGTTGGCCTCGGGAGCGGCGTTCCGTGGGGAACGCTACGTGATCGAGCGCCGTGGGAAGCCAGTGGCAGCGCTGGTTAGCATGGATGACCTGGAGCGCTTGGAGCAAGAGCGGGAACCGACCGGGAAGCCTTTGGGGTTGTTGGCGCTCGTGGGCGCATGGCGCGAGCTCGGCGATGATGAGATTGACGAGATGGTCAGAATCATCTATGCCGAACGTGAGAGAGATCTCGGCCGCCCGGTTTCTTTCGGGGACGAATGTACCTGATCGACACGGACACCATCAGCAACTTGCTCAAGCCGCGGCCGTCTGCGGCCTTGATCGTCAAGGTTGCCACGGTCGCCGTCGAGTACCAATTCATCTCCAGTATCACTCTCGGCGAGTTGGTCTACGGCGCTCATCGAGTACCGGAGCGTTCCGTTCACTTGCTTCGGCTTCTGGATGACCTCCTTTTGCCGAACCTCCGGATCCTTCCCTTTGAGGCAAGTGCCGCGCGGCACTATGGTCAGGTACGAGCCGACCTGGAGCGGCGTGGATTGCCGATCGGCGATGCCGACCTGCGTATCGCGGCGGTCGCGCTCGTCCACAATTTGACCGTCGTCACCAGAAATATTCGGCACTTCGAGCGAGTCCCCGGGCTTACCGTGGAGAACTGGATTGAGTGACCAAAAGTGAGCTGGCCGTTCGACCCGACCGAGCCCCACGTCACGCCGGAGCGCTTTCTCGACTATTACTGCCGGCGAGAGGGCGTCACCCGTGAGCAACTTCGATTGCCCTCGACGCTGGTCGCGACCTTTCAGCGCGGATCCTTCGCCCGTTTCGTCGAGCAGACCGGAGCGAAACTACCACTCGAGATCGAGACGCGTCCCGGGTCGGCCGGACTTGGCAGCGGGTTCCTGGTCGGAAGGACGCCACGGACCGGACAAGACGTGGCCGTCGCACGGTTGTCGGCAGGTGCGCCGGCCACCGCGTTGGCGCTCGAGATCGCGATCGCGCGGGGCGTGCGGGAGATCCTGGTCTGCGGCTCGGCCGGCAGTCTCCAGCCTGACATTCCGATGGCGAGCACGGTGATCGTGATCGGCGCGGAGCGCGAGGAAGGAACTTCCCACCACTACCTGCCGGCCGGAGAACCAGCTGTCGCCGATCCTGATCTCTCGACCGCGTTGGAGATGGCGGCGCGGGAGCTGACCGCCTCGCCCACGGTGGGTCGTTCCTGGACGATCGACGCCTTCTTTCGGGAAACCGCCGGCGCGATCGAGCGGCATCGGGCGGCCGGCGTTGCCGTGGTCGAGATGGAGGCGGCCGCGATCTTCGCGGTGGCGAAGGTGCGTGGCGTCTGGGCGGGCCTGATCGTCGCGGTGTCGGACGAGCTGTTCCATCCCTGGAACCCCGGCTTTCATCTCCCCGAGTACGTCGCCGCCCTGACCCGTGCCGCCGACGCGACCGTGCGTGCCGCCGCGAGCATCGCGTCCCACGAATGATCGAACCGTGCGGCGCGCGGCCTTGATGCTCGACGACCGGCCGATAGCGTGCTATCCTCGGCGGGTGAGCAGACGGCGTGGTTTGCCGCTTTCGGCCGGTGGTCGGGCCCCTGGCATTTGGAGGCTGGAACATGGGGCACCACGTCGCGCGTCTGGGACGCATCGGGGCCACCCTGGCGCTCGTGGTGGGGGCCGCGCTGGCGCTGGCCCGGCCCAGCCCGACGGCGGGCTCCCCGCTGGGTGCCCAGGTTTGGGCCTGGGGATACAACCCGAATGCCGAGCTGGGCGACGGCACCACGACGAACCGCGACGCGCCAGTTGAGGTGGGCGGATCGACGCCTCTGGACGGCGCGCTGAAAATCGCCGGGGAATTCGATAGTGGGCTGGCGCTGACGAACGACACGACGGTCTGGGCGTGGGGGTACAACGGCGATGGCGAGCTCGGCGATGGGACCACGACCAACCGCCTCACGCCGGTCCAGGTTGGCGGCTCGACGCCCTTGACTGGCGTGACCGGAATTGCCGGGGAAGGCGCGAGCGGGCTGGCGCTGAAGGGCGACGGCACGGTCTGGGCCTGGGGGTCTAACCCCGATGGCGAGCTCGGCAACGGAAGCACGACCAACAGCGAGACGCCGGTGCAGGTGAATGGGCTGACTGGCGTGACCGCGATCGCCGGGGAAGGCTCTGACGGACTGGCGCTCGAGAACGACGGGACGGTCTGGGCCTGGGGATACAACGGCGACGGCGAGCTGGGCGACGGGACCACGACGGAGAGCGCCACGCCGGTGCGGGTGACCGGGCTATCCGGCGTGACGGCGATCGCCGGGGAAGCCGCGGGCGGACTGGCGCTGCGGAGCGATGGGACGGTCTGGGCCTGGGGGTTCAACTACTACGGCCAGTTGGGCGACGGCAACACCAAGGGCAGCGACACGCCGGTGCCGGTGAGCACGCTGCATGGCGTGACCGCGATCGCCGGGGAAGGCGACGGCGCGCTGGCGATCGAGGAGGACGGGACGGTCTGGGCCTGGGGGTACAACGGCGACGGCGAATTGGGCGATGGGACCACGACGAACCGCCTCACGCCGGTCCAGTTGAGCGGTCTGACCTACCCGAGGGCAATCGCGGGGGAATACCGGAGCGGGCTGGCGATCGCCAGTTACGTAAATCCGACGCCCACCCCGACGAACACGCCCACGCCAACCCTGGCGCCCACCGCGACCGACACGCCGACCCCGCTGCCGACGGCGACCGCGACGAGCGCGCCGTCGCCGTCTCGGCGCCTCTACCTGCCAGACGTGTTTCGCTGAGCCGAATCTGACCCCTGCCACCGGCCGGTGCTCGCGGCAGACTTTGCCGGGCGCCAGTCTCGCCGCCGCGTCCCGCTTCGTGGGCTCACGAATGAATTCCGGACGAGTCGACCGGCGCGGCTCCATTGTTGCACGGAGCGTCACCGATCTGTAGACTTATCTGTAGATTAGGAGGTGTTGCGATGCCAAGCGCGACCGTCAGGATAAGCGAATCGGCTCGAGAGACGCTCCGGAATCTGGCGGCGCGGACCGGCGAATCCATGCAAGACATTCTCGAACGCGCGGTCGAGGAT
>JBOGTX010000601.1:0-2686 GCA_050695695.1 Chloroflexota bacterium | reverse complement strand
GGGTCATTCTGATCGATCCGCGCGAGAATCAGATGACCCGATTCGCCTCGGTCTGGCTGCGCGCCAGCGCGGGCAGCGACCTCGCGGCGATCAACGGAATGCTCCGGGTGATTTTGGACGATCAGCTGGTCGATCAAGCTTTCGTCGACGCCAACTGCGAAGGGTTCGCCGAGCTGGCCGCCCAGGTCAACGAGCGCGGCGTCGAGGAGTACGCCGCCCAGGCGGGCGTGTCGGTCGAGGATCTGCGCAAGGCCGCCCACCTTTTCGCGAGCGGCGGCACCGACCAGCGCTACCCGATCCCCGAGTCCTGGTTTGGCCTATTCGTCACGCCGGGCCAGCGCCCCGGCTCCAAGAGCTCGGCGATCGTCTACGCCGGCGGCCTGGTGCACCACCCGAACGCCGCCGACAGCGTCCAGGCGCTCGCCAACCTTTCCCTGGTCACCGGGATGATCGGCAAGGACGGATCGGGCATCTGCCCGCTCACCGACGAGAACAACACCCAGGGCGCCTGCGACGTCGGCGTGTTGCCGACCTACTGGCCGGGCTATGCGCCGGTCGGCGAGGTCGAGATGGCCACGCGCCTCGAGCAGGCATGGGGGATTGCCGCGCCGACCGGCCGAGGCCGAAGTCTTTCCGAGATGCTCGAGGCGGCCCGGACCGGGGCGATCAAGGCGCTGGTCGTCGTCGGAGCGAATCCGGCCGGCTCGCTGCCCGGCGGCGCTCAGGTCGAGGCGGCGTTGAAGAACCTCAAGCTGCTCGTCGTCTCGGACATCTTCCCAACCCACACGACCAAAATCGCCCACGTCGTCTTCTCGGCCGCGGCCGCGGCTGAGAAGGACGGCACGTTCACCAACACCGAGCGGCGAATCCAGCGGGTGCGCGCCGCGATCCCCCCGGTCGGGGTCAGCCGCCCCGACTGGTACATTCTGAGCGAGCTGGCGAACCGGATCGCGAACAAGCTTGGCAAGCTGAGCACGTTTACCTACAACGGCCCGGCCGACGTGATGAGCGAGATCGCGCGGGTCGTGCCGTTCTACGGCGGCGTGAGCTACGACAAGATCGACCAGGGCGGCCTCCAGTGGCCGATTCCGACGGCGGATCATCCCGGTACGCCCTACCTGTTTAGGGACGGATTCGGCGACCGCAAGGCGACGCTGGCTCCGGCGCGCTACCAGCCTGCCGCCTCGCCCGCGGAATTTCCGCTGGTCGCGGCGAGCGTCCGCGACCTGGCCTTCGGGACCGGCGTGATGGCCGACCATTCCCGCCGGCTGACTCAGATGAAGGGCACCGCCCACGTCGAGCTCAACGACGCCGATGCCCACTCGCTCGGCATCGCCGCGGGCGATCAGGTCCGGATCACCTCGGCCCACGGCAAGCTCGAGCTCGCCGCCACGCTAAGTCACAACACTCGCTCCGGCCACCTGTCGATCTTCGCCCACTACGCCGACGGCCCCGAGCGTCAGATGACCGAATTCATCGGCCAGACGACCGGCATGCCAGAGCTGCGGGCGATTCCGGTCCGAATCGAAAGGCTGCACGGGTCGACCAACGGGAAGGCGTAGGAGGACGAGGCGCCCTCATCCCCTACCCCTTCCCCCAGTGCGCGGGGGAAGGGTCTCAGGGGAGATGCTTGTCCCGAGTCCCCTCTCTCGTGGCTGGGATAGGGGGTAGGGGGTGAGGGAAACCTACGTTGCAGCGATCGAAAGTCGTTCAGATTGTGGCAGTTGTCGTTGTCGCCATCGCCGCTCTGGCCGGAAGCGCGGTCCTTGGCGTTCTTCCAATTCACCTCACGACGGCCCACAGCGCGAGTCTCGAGCCCTGGCCGCCGTTCACCATGGTCTATGAGGACTGGCAGTGGAATCGCGGGCCGAATAATTCCCCCGGCCACGTCACCGTTCGCGTCACCTACCACGGTCTGCGCGACTGGAAGAACGAGATCCTCGAAGACACATCGGAGCCGAATCTGGCCGGTAGCTGGAGTTCATTCGTCGGCACGACGGCGTCGAGCTCGAACACGCGATTCGGTACGACGTCCTCATATCAATTGGACCCGTCGAGCGTCAACGTCCCGGCCGACTGGCTGGCTCCGTCGCGCGTCGCCGGTCTGAAGCGCGCGGCGCACACGTTTACTCGCTCAACATCCACGCCCGGTGTTTCCGAACTAGTCTGGACCCTTGACCTTCCTTGTCAGTCTGTCGTCCCCTGTAAGGGGTCAACCTTCCAAGATCAAACACGGATCCAATATCGGCAGTACCCGGGCTACGCGGAGCTACCGGTTGGCCTGATCGAGACCCGGGACGGAACGACGGTCATCCGTCGAGTGACGGTCAGCGATTTCCGTCTCCTGCCAAAGAGCCAGAGCTAAAGAGCAATCGGGCGCTCTCTCCCGATGAAGAGTGCCCAATCCTCTCATTCTGGGAGCGTGCCAGAGTGAAGGCCCGGCTTCTGTGAGAAGGTACCGGACCCTCACCCTCGCCCTCTCCCAGAGGGGAAGGGAAAAGCATGCTCGATCGTCAGCCAGATAATAAGGACTGCTCTAGCGGACGCGCACGCCACGGTCGTCGACGACCAGGAAACGGTCGAGCTGGCTCGCGTGGGTGGTGAGGACCTGCCGCAGTAGGGCGATCTTGCTCTGGAGGGCCTGATCACTCACGCGGAAGAAGATGACGCCGGCGTGGGCCAGTCG
>JBOGTX010000600.1:0-2301 GCA_050695695.1 Chloroflexota bacterium | reverse complement strand
GCTTACGACGGCCTCGGCCGGGTGGCGAGCCGCGCCGACGTCGTCACGGCGAGCGGCACGCCGCATCCAATCGACCAGATGAGCTACACCTACGACGGCGTCGGCCGGGTGCTCACGCGCGCCGAGTCGGTCACCGGGGGCGTCAGCAGCACCCTGACCTACACCTACGATGGTGACGGTAAGCTCACGAGGGTGGCGCAGGGCTCGAGCACCGTCGAGCAGTATAGTTACGACGTGGATGGCAACCGCCTGAGCGCCCTGGTGAATGGAACGCCGGTCCCGGCGACCTACTCGAACGACCAGCTCCAGACCTTCGGCTCGACCAGCTACTCGTTCGACCCGGCCGGCTTCCTCACCGCGCGCGGCGGCGATACCTTCAGCTACGGCGCGCGCGGCGAGCTGCTGTCGGCGACGGTGGGAGGATCGACGGTCAGCTACAGCTACGACGCGTTTGGGCGGCGGGTCTCGCGGACCGATAGCTCGGGCACGTCCCAGTACTTCTACGGCGATCCCTACGATCCGTTCGAGATCACCGCGGCGCGTGACGCCAGCGGCGTGCTGAGCACCTACTATGACGACGAGCGCGGGCTCCTTTTCGCGATCCAGCGCGGCGGCGCCTGGTACTACGTCGCCACCGATCAGATCGGCACCCCCCGGGTGGTGTCCGACGCGACCGGCGCTGTGGTCTTGACGCGGGCAACCGACAGCTTCGGGAACGTCGTCTCGTCGAGCGGGGCGTTCGACCTGCCGATCGGCTTCGCCGGCGGCCTGGCGGACCCGCTCACCAAGTTCGTTCGGTTCGGGCTGCGCGATTATGACCCGCAAACCGGCCGCTGGACGGCGCGGGACCTCCAGATCCTCACCGGCGGCGATCCGAATCTGTATCGCTACGCGTCGAACGATCCGGTCAACGCGATCGATCCGAGCGGGTTGAAGACGTCGGTGGTCATCGTGAACTTCTACTACAAGCCAAACGTCAACGGTCTCCCCGGCTTCTCGACCGGGCACGCCTCGATCACGGTGAACGGGCAAACCTACGGCTTTTACAACACCGGCGCGAGCACCGGATCGCTCCTCGCTGGCAACGACGCGGTCGGCTCGGTGAACGCCGAGCAGTCGTCGCCAACCCGGTCCTACGCGCTACCGGTGACGCCACAGGAAGCGCAAGCGATCGAACAGTACGTGGGACAGCAGCGCCAGCAAAAGCTGGTCTACAATCTGTATCGGAGCAACTGCCAGGACTTCGTCCGAATCGCGCTCCAGCGAGCAAACCTGCCGCTGCCGGACCTCGGCCCGACGCCCTGGGAGCTGGAATACTGGATGATCAGCCTGACCCAAACGGGGCAAGCCTATCCGGCGAGGTAGCGGCAGGTCGCGCGGCGTCGCCGGGGAACCTCTCCCTCGGTCCCTTCTCTACCCCCTGACCCCCTTCTCCAGGGGGAACCTTCGGCGCGGGGAGGGAAGCTTCGGTGAGGGGGACCGGTGCCCCTGGCGCGGGTCCGGCCCAACCCGACCCGACCGGGATGGGTCGCCCTGGTGCACCGGTCTTCACCCCGAAGCTCCTCTCCCCGCGTCGGGGAGAGGCTGGGAGAGAGGTCATCCGTCCTCATCGCGGGAAAAAAACCGACCCTTAAAAGCCGACCCAGCCCCCTGCCCTACAGCTCTCCCGCTTGCACCTTTTGTCCAAACTCGAGTCGGACAGGGCCGCCCATCGCATCGGGGGCCTTCAGCCGGACTCCGGATCATTCCTCAAAAGCGGGTTTCGATCGCCAGCGTCCGGCCCTCGCGCGCGGCCTCCGGCGCCCGGGCCATCACGTCGACCAGGTGGCGGCCGCGCTCGCCGGTCAGGACCAGCTCCCCGCCTTCGCGCAAACAGTCCACCAGGTGGAGCGTCCCCAGGTCACGCACCGGCGGCGCGGCGGGAACGTCGACGGTCTGCCACTCGCGGGTCGCCGAGCGAAAGAGCTGGAGGCGCGCGTCGGCGCCGGCTCCGCTCACGGCAAGCGTGCCGTCGCTGCCGTAGATCTCTAGTCGGGGCCCGAGCGCCGCCGGCACGCAGTAGGTCGAGTCGAGGTAGGCAAACACCGCGTCGCCGAAGTCGAGCATCAGCAGCGAGTTATCGTCGATCGCCACGTCGATCCGCTTGACCTGGTACGGCCCGGCTGTCGTCTCACGGACCGGGCGCGAGCGCCCGGAAAAGCAGCTCAGCCGCCGCACCGGCCCCAGGAGGTGGGTGATCTGACTCAGGCCGTGAACGCCCAGGTCGAGGATAGGACTCGATCCCGGTTGGTAGAACCAGGT
>JBOGTX010000599.1:0-3285 GCA_050695695.1 Chloroflexota bacterium | reverse complement strand
GCCGGCGATTTCTCGGAGGTGCTCGGCGGCCGTCGCCGCCCCGGCCGCGCCGAAAAGCTGTTGCCAAAGGTTCATTCTGTGTTTATTCTACACGCAAGATTGTCAGGCACGCGATACCATCGCCCGGACGTGAGGCGATTGGCCCGTTCCCGGGCCGCCCAATCAATCCAGCGGAGGAGCAGGAGATGCCGAAGGAATTATCATCGCCCTATCACTTGAGCCCGCATTCGGCGCCAGTCCTTTTGACACCCATCGGGGGAGCGCTGGGCGAGCTCGAGGCTCGGCTGACCCAGTACGTCGACCGAATTCCCATGCCCGATGCCGACCGCGAGACGGTCTCGCAAGCCCTCTCGATCGTCAGTCAGGCGCGCCGGAGGATCGTCGAGCTTGCCACGAGTCAGCCGACGGCTGGCTAATGCCCACGGATAAGCCCACGACGAGTATAAAGGGGAGGAATCATGCCGACCAGGAAGCGCGTCCTGATCACCGGCGCCGCCGGGCGGATCGGCCGCTCGCTCGCCGAGTCGTTGAACGAGCGCTACGACTTGCGGCTTCATTACCACCGGACAATCCCGGCGCAGTCGCCGGTCTCCGACATTCACGTTGCCGACGTGGCCAATTTCGACGAGTTCGCGCCGGCCATGCAGGGAATCGCCGCCGTGATTCACATGGCCGCGGACCCGAGCACCCGCGCCCCCTGGGGCAGCATTCGCGACCGCAACATCATCGGCACCTACAACGTCTACGAGTCGGCCCGCCAGGCGGGGGTCAAAAAGGTCATCTTCGCCTCGACAAACCACGTGATGGGCATGTACGACCGAGACCGGCAGTGGCCGATCTTCGCCAGCCAGCCGGTTCGCCCCGACTCGCTCTACGGCGTCTCCAAGGCGTTTGGCGAAGCGCTGGCCCGCCATTACTACGATCAGTATGGCCTGGAAAGCATCTGTCTTCGCATCGGCTGGTTTCTCGAACGGCCGAGGGACGAGGTCGGCCTGTGGATGTGGCTGAGCCCGCGCGACTGCGCCCAGGTCGTCTGGCGCGCGATCGAGAGTCCGGTGCCGTTCGGCGTGTTCTACGCGATCTCGCGGAACAGCCGTCGCCATTGGGACATCACCGAAACGATCGAACGCCTCGGCTACCAACCCGAGGACGACTCGGAGCCGTACGCGAAGGAGATCCTGGGCGGCTGAGAGGCTCCCTCATCCCCTACCCTTCTACCCTCTGACCCCCTTCTCCAGGGGGAACCTTCTCCCAGTGCGCGGGAGAGGGGACTCAGGAGAGGCTGCTTCTGCTAAGACCCTTCCCCCTCGGATGGGGGAAGGGGTAGGGGATGAGGGAGCCCCGGGCGTCACTTCCCGGAATGGTGAGCGCCGCGTGGGGTCGCGGGTGACGGGAGCTTTTCGGCGACGAAGCTGGTCACGTCGCAGACCCGCAGGGCGAAGCTCCATTCGTTGTCGTACCAGCTGAACACCCGGACCAGGTCGCCGGCCGCCATGGTCAGCGTCGTGTCGATAATCGACGATTGATCGACCCCGATGATGTCGGTCGACACGACCGGAGCATCGATCACCGCCATGATCGAGGAAAGGTCCTCGTTCTGGACAGCGTCCTGGAACGCCTGAGCGACTTCCTCGGTCGTGACTTCACGATCGAGCACGCAGGTGAGGTCCAGAAGGGAGCCGTCCGGCACCGGCACGCGGATGGCAACCCCTTCGATCTTGCCGGCGAGCTCGGGAATCACCTTGCCGACCGCCCGGACCGCGCCGGTGGTGGTCGGAACGATGTTGATCGCCGCCGCGCGACTCCGCCTCGGATCGCTGTCGACCGGTCGATCGAGCAGCACCTGAGTATTCGTATAAGCGTGGGTGGTGTTCACGAAGCCACGCTTAATGCCAAAACGGTCGTTGAGGACTTTGACCACCGGGGCGAGCGCGTGGGTGGTACACGATCCCATCGCGATGACGTTATCGCTGGCCGGGTTGTAGGCGTCCTGGTTCACCCCAATCACCAGCACGGTGGGCACGTCCTTCGCCGGCGCGGTGATAATCACCTTGCGGGCGCCTCCCTGGAGGTGCTTCGACGCGGCTTGCATCGACTCGAAGACGCCGGTCGATTCGATGACGACGTCCACGCCAAGGTCGCCCCAGGGGATCTTCGCGGGGTCTTTCTCGTGAAAGACCTGAATCCTTTCACCGTCGACGACGAGCGCGTCGTTCTCGACTTCGACCGTACCGTCGAAGGCTCCATGGACGGAATTGAACTCGAAGAGGTACGCGAGTGAGCTCGGGCTAGCCAGATCGTTCACCGCGACGAATTGCAGGTCGGGGAAGTCGAGACCGGCTCGCAGCACGAGCGACCCGATCCGACCCATACCGTTGATTCCCACTTTAGTGGCCACGGAAACCTCCGCCAAGAAGTGCTCGGCGTCCAACGCCGGGCTGGCCTGGCGCATTTTGTGTGCCGACCGGGCGCGGCCTCACCCCCGCCCCTCTCGATCGGAGATGGCGAGGGGAGAGATGGCGGCGGCGCGCTCCTGGAGGATCCGGACGACCCGATCGAGCAGGCGATCGGCAACGTCGCGCTTGGCCAGGAGCGGCAGCGGCTCGCTGCCGAGTCGGTCGAGGAAGGTCACCTGATTGGTGTCGGTGCCGAAGCCCGAGCCGGGCGAGCTCACGTCATTCGCGACGATCAGGTCAAGCCCCTTCTTGACGAGCTTCTGGCGCGCGTTCGCCAGGAGATCCGACGTTTCCGCGGCGAACCCGACTTTGACCAGGGATTCGCCGGCGACACCGGCGATGATGTCGGGATTGGGGATAAGGCGCAAGACCAAATCATCGGCGGTACGCTTGATCTTCTGGTCCGCGGGAGAGGCGACGCGGTAGTCGGAGACGGCGGCGGCCATGATCAGCGCGTCGGCGTGGGCGACTTCCCGGTGGATCGCCGTCTCCATGTCCAGCGCGGTGGTCACCGGGCGGACGTCGAGACCGGTGGGAATCGGAATCGTGGTCGGGGCGGTAATCAGGACGACGTCCGCGCCCCGGTCGCGCGCGGCGGTGGCGATCGCGTAGCCCATCTTCCCGGATGAACGGTTGCTGATCAGTCGAACCGGATCGATTGGCTCCTGGGTTCCGCCGGCGGTGACGATCAGACGCCGTCCGGCCAGGTCGCCGGTCCGTCCAAGCACGGCGCGTAGCGCCTCCACGATCTCGGACGGCTCGGCCATCCGACCGCGCCCGACCCGCCCGGAGGCCAGGCGTCCCGATTCAGGTTCCACGACGATGGCGC
>JBOGTX010000598.1:0-5549 GCA_050695695.1 Chloroflexota bacterium | reverse complement strand
TTTTAGCGCAGCGCGAGCCGGTGACCGTACTGCAAGACGCAGCTCGTCGGGCTGCAGCGGGCCTATTCCGAGTTTCAGCGCAACGGAATCGAGGTCTTCGCGATCAGTTACGACCCGGTCGACGTTCTGGCGGCGTTCGCGACCGAGCACGGCATCGGCTACCCGCGCCTGTCGGACGAGGGGAGCCGGGTCATCCGCGCGCTCGGGCTGCTCAACGAGCGCGTCTACGAGCAGCACGCCGCCTTTGGGATCCCGCGTCAAGCGCACCATTGGGGCACACCCTATCCGGGTAGCTTCGTCCTTGACGAGTCGGGACGGGTGACCGAAAAGCGCTTCGACCAGATTTATCGCGAGCGAGAGACCGGCGCCGGCGCGCTTGGAGATGCGTTCGGCGTGGACGTCGGTGTCCACGGCGCGGAGAGCCAAAGGTGCCGGCGCCGAAGTCTTTCCGGATAGAGGGGCTGGACGAGAGATTCTTCGTCTACGAAGACCGGGTCAGGATCCGGTTTCCGCTGACCTTCCGCGACCAGGGGCCCGACCTCGAGATCCGTGGGACCGTGCGTTACCAGGCGTGCAGTCAGACGGAATGCTGGCCCCCGGCCTCCAGGCAGTTCGGCCTGGCGCTGACGGCGGCGGATCTCGTCGGTCGTCCTCAAAAACACGGGTAGTTGGGCCGCGTCGATTACTCCAGCGGGAGCCCGGCCTCGGTAAAGGCTTTCGCCAGGGTCTGGTAGGTCTGCCGCGCCGTCGCCACCGGGTCGTAGCCGGGCTTGCGCTGGACCATCAGGCTGATCTCGCCGGTGACGAAGCCGCGATAACCGCCGGTCGCCATCTCCTTGAGATAGGTCACGTAGTCGTAGTCGCCATCGCCGGGCGTGAGGTACTCGTGATTCGGGTAGCGGCCGCGCTGGTCCTTGACGTGGGTGTGAACGGCGTAGCCGACCAGCGGCCGAACCGAATCGGCGACGCTGTATCCCATCACGTCGAGGTGGCTGGTGTCCAGGTTGAGCCGGAAGCCCGGGTGATCGATGTGCTCGAGGAGCCAGAGCACCCGCTCCGGTCGGTCGATCGCCTGGCCGACGTGCAGCTCGAGGGCGAGCTTGACGCCCCGTCCGTCTCCGTACTCGGCAAGCTCGCGGAAGATCGCCACCAGCCGACCGCGATCCTGCTCGTAGGTCTCCGGCCGGCCGTAGCCCATCAAAACGATGGCCGGCGGACCACTGGGATCGGCGATGTCGACCGCCAGATCGATCGACCGGCGCAAGCGCGCGATATTTTTCGCGGCGACCGCCGGATCCGGATCGATCGGATTCACGCTGGCGTGCAGCGCCGGCAGCGCCAGCCCGGACGCGTCGAGCAGCTTGCGAATCCGCCGCCGCTCGGCCGGATCGAGGGTATCGACGTCGGTGCTGGATCTCTCGATACAGATGAGCTCGATACCCTGGAAGCCGATCTCGGCGGTCGCCCGAATCTGCTCGTCGACCGAGAGCATCGGCATGCTCCAGGAGCTGTAGCCCAGTTTCATTGCGACCTCTCTTCTTCCCAGGACATGCCTTCGCCGCGAACGATGCCGGCCCGCTGCTCGTATTCGCCGGGCCATTCGACCGGCAGGTCGCCGTCATCGACCATGAGCTGCAAAGGATTCACCCGCGTCTTCAGCGGCAGGTCGATCCGCTGGCGCTTGCGGGCCGACTCGTAGAGCGCCATCATCACTTCCTGGGTGGCGTACGCCTTCGCGGCCGAGCTGAGTGGATCGTCGAGCTTTCCCTCGGCCCAGGCGACGGTCTCTTGCGCCTGGTGAACCCAGGCGTCGTGCCAGGGCGCCTCGACGTCCTTCCAGCCGCCAGATTTCGCGCTCAGGTAGCGCACGACGCCGACCTCGTCGTTGTACTTGGCCGACGAGCCTTCCGGCTGCCACATCGCGCCGTCGGAGCGCAGCTCGTCGTTCGGCGGGCGGGTCGTGCCAAGCTCCAGGATGCCGTCGGTGCCCACGATGCGCGCGCCCTGCCCGGTTCGGTAGGGGAAGCGGAAGCCCCCCTGAAGGACGATCTGCGCGCCGCCTTCGAGTCCGATCAGCGCCAGCGAGCGGTCCTCGGTCGGGAATCCGCGCTCCATCGCCTCGGTCGTCCGCTCGACCGCGCCCATGACCCACTCGACCTTTGGATTATCGGTGAGACAGAGGGCGAGCTGGATATTGTGGGAGTTGGTATTGAGCAGGGTGCCGTCGCTGATCGAGATCTGGACGACCTTCCCGATCGCGCCCTCGCGGATCAAATCGCGCGCCTTCTGCCAGGTGGCGTGATGGGGACGCTGGTAAGCGATCACCAGCTTCACCCCGTTGCGCGAGCAGGCGGTCAGCATGCGCTGGGCGTCGCCCAGGCTGAGCGCCATCGGCTTCTGGCAGACGATGGCTTTGGGGCGGCGCGCGGCGGCGGCGATCACCATCTCGGCGTGGTGGCCGTGCCAGGAGCAGACGTCGACGAAATCGGGGTGCTCCTGGTCGAGCATCTCGCGGTAGTTCGCGTAGCGCTTCCCCTCGGGCACGCCGAAGAAATCGCCGAACTCGCGGCGGGCGTCCGGATGGGTGTCGGCAATGGCGCCGATCTCGACCGGCCGCCCCGGCACGTTCTGCCAGGCGCGGGCGTGGACGCGCGCGATGTTGCCGCAGGCGATGATGGCGGTGCGATACATAATGGGCAGCTCCCGAAAAGAGGAGTGGTTCCTCCAAAATTCGGCGCCATTCTATCATGGGAAGAGCGTGACATTCGCGACCCGGGTACGTGGAAGAGGCTGACCGGCGCGCTGCAAAGAGGCGAGTTATGCCAATCCGCTCCAATGGTGCCGTAAAATCGGCGGTCCGATGAGCGGTGTCGATCATTCCCCGCTATCAACCTGCTGTTTGATGCCGAGTGCAACCAGTCGTGCGATGATCTCGTACGGAATGGGCTTTCGGAACGGAAATCTCGCGGTGGCCTTGGCCGCTCGGTATGGCGCGAGCTCCTGCTCGAAGGGCACATCCTCGGTGGGTATCGGATAGAGGCTGATGTGGTGCTTCCAGGCCGCGAAGTAGATCAGAGTTTTGCCGTTGAGCGTGATCGTGGGGATCTGATAACTGATCGTCTCGTCGGCGCCGGGCGCCACGGTCCGGATCGTCCGTCGAACCTCCTCGAGGATGAGCCGAACGTCTTCGGGGAAAGATCGGATGTATTCGTCGATGGTCGCGAACTGTCTCGCCACGGTCCGCGACTCCTTCTGGCTTGCTCGGCAAGTGTTTCGAGATGTGCGGAAAGCTCATGCCGAACGGCATGGCAGGGCCGGCGCATCCAAATGAGGCTGGTGCATAAGTTATTTCCAAGCGGAGGTCCAGGTTCTCCCGGACTGCGTCATTGCCGATTCGTTTCGTCCGAGATCCGCTTCGATAAACTGCGTCAACAATTTGATCGGTGTCCGCGGGCAGCTCGTACCGATCCAGACCTACGTCGTCGGGTGGGCTCCGCGACGTCAGGCCGTGCCTGTTATGCTCTCAGATCGATATGAAACGCACGACAATCGCCGCCCCGGAAGAAGTGCTGGACCGACTGCGCCGAGTGGCGGCGGAACGCGGGATCTCGCTGGCCACCCTGATCCGAGAGGCGCTCGAGGATAAAGCGAGAACCTGCCGTCCGAAACCGCGGAGCCTGGGAATGGGTGACTCCGGTCGCTCTGACACCGCTCGTCGTACTGGTGAGGTGCGCCCGGAACCTCCTCCGTGGCGCTGATCGCCGCGTCCGATATTGCCTCGTCGAGGGCACCGTTAGCTAATCGACGACCTCGATCCTTCCGCCGGTCACTGACGAATCAAATCACCTGACTGCACATCCGACACCGGTCGAATCGGCGCCGTGGAACGCTCGGCTTCCTTCACGTCGTCTCCCACCAGGGTTTGCCGGCACAGGAAGCACAGGCTCGCAAAGAGCAGCGCCACGATGCCGGTGTGCGCCAGGGTGGTCAAGAGGTCGACGCGCGTGAGAACGATCAGCCCGCCGGCCAGTCCCTGGAGGACCACCAGCGCCAGCGCGGTCACGCTTCCCCGATAGAGGTCCGGGCGGGTCTGCTTGAGGCGATACGACCACCCGGCCAGGCCAAGCACCACCAGGAACACCCCAAATGCGACGATGCGGTGGATCACCACGACCCCGGTCAGTCCGCCGAAGGCGAGCCAGGTGGCGCCGTTGCACGAGGGCCAGTCGAGGCAGGCCAGGCTGGCGCCGGCGTGCCGCACGTAGGCGCCGGAGTAGACGGCCAGGTAGGTATAGATCGTCACCCCCCAGACCGCCAGGCGAAAGCCCGCGGAGGTGGCTTCCCGGCGCAGCCGGCGCAGGTCGCCGTCGTAGCGGATCGAGAGCGCGGTCAGGGCGACGCTGGCGAAGGCGATCAGCGAGATGCCCAGGTGGAGGGCGAGCACCGCCGGCGACTGCGGCCACATGACCGCCGCCGCGCCCATGCCCGACTGGAGGAAGAGGGTGATCAACATCGCCGCGGCCAGCACCCGCATGTCGCGCCGCTTCCAGATCAAGAGGACCGCCACGGTGAGCGCGAAGATCAGCATGCCTTCGAGGCCGGTCACGAGGCGATGGCTGAACTCGATGAGGGTGGCGATGGCGAACCGGGGGATGAACTGGCCGTGGCAGAGCGGCCAGGATCTCCCGCAGCCGGCGGCTGAGCCGGTGTCGGTCACCGTCGCGCCCATCAGGACGACCAGGAACATGCCCAGCGCCGCGACGTCCGCCAGCGGCCGCACCCACCGGCGCACGTCAGCCGTCTCGAACCCAAACCTTCGACGAATCGACATCATCGGACCTCGCCCCAAGCTCGCTTCCCCGCGCCGTCACGGGCTCGGTAGCATCGGAACTGAACCGACGTTAAGAATACCACGTCCGTCCAGGATGGATGGAGGGTCATGGCCGATTTCGACGGCAAATGCGGCCCCTGACTGTTCAGATCGGGCAAGACGCGCTATTGTTACCAGACCGTTGAAATCGGGACCGCCGGGAGATGGGGATGGAGTACCGCAAGCTTGGCCTCACCGACATCGACGTATCGGTCATCGCTCTCGGATGCTGGCCATTCGCCGGGGGCGTGGTCTGGGGCGAGCAGGACGACGACGTGTCGATCGCGACCGTTCACGCCGCCCTGGACGCCGGGATCAATTTCTTCGACACGGCGGAGGGATACGAAAACGGCCACTCCGAGCGCGTGCTCGGGCGCGGGCTGCTCGGTCGCCGCTCGGACGCGGTGATCGCCACCAAGGTATCGGCAAGCCACCTGGCTCCGGCCGATCTGGTCGCGGCATGCGAGCGGAGCCTTCGGAACCTCCAGACCGACTACCTCGACCTCTACCAGATCCACTGGCCGAACCACGAGCTTCCGCTTGTCGAGACGGTCGGCGCTTTGCACCGACTGAAGGAGCAGGGGAAGATCCGGGCGATCGGAGTGAGCAACTTCGGGGTCGGCGACCTGTCGGATCTGCTGGCGCTGACGACCTGCGCGACGAATCAGATTCCCTACAG
>JBOGTX010000597.1:0-4182 GCA_050695695.1 Chloroflexota bacterium | reverse complement strand
CCGATATTCTACCCGTTGCTGGGCCGGTCCCGATGCCTCACCTGAGCGATACTCGAAGACGACCTCGGCCTGTCCGAGATATTTTCCGAGTGCCTCGCGCGTGCCCAGAAGGACCAGTGCCGCGTGGGTGACGTGGCCGTCAACGAACAACTCTGCATCCGCCAGGAGCTGCTGAACGGTAAGGCTATCCAGGGTTTCGTTTCCAGATTTACGCCGCCACAGGGTTCTGAAGCGCTCAATCGCCCCCAAATCCAGATCGCGAATCGATGCTTTTGCACAGACCTCGGCGGAGAAGTCAGGCCCGGTTTCCTCGAAGATTCTCCGGAGCGTGTCGCTCGTCATGGGAACGAGATCTTGCCCAGCACGCATCCAGTATGCGCCACGGTACTGAATTGGTACGCCTAACGGGCGAGAGGGTATCGTGAACGCGACAACCCGACCATCTGGATGGTGGACCTCCGTGGCCTCGATGCGCAGGCGCAGCCGCTCGACCAATCCCGCTTTGGTCCTCTCCAAGTCACCGAACGCACGGCTGCCGACAACTCGTCGTGGAGGTCGGTCGGTCGCACCCAGAATCATGTGGCCACCTCCCTCATTTGCGAGGGCAGCGCAATACCGAACGAGCTCTTCGAACTCGAAGCTATTTTTCGCCTCTTTGACCTCGAGATGCTCGTCCTCCTTGGCGGTTAGCCACTCTTTGATCTGCTCTGAAGAATCGGCCATGCACGTACCTCCGCACTTCCCCTCGCCCCGGAACCCGTTCTTGTGAGGTTCGGCTGAACTGCCCTTGTGTCCCTACGATGATGCCCCACCACCAGTTATTTGATTATTACTCGCTCTTTCGATCTCCCGTAGCCTCTCGATATCCACCACCCGCGCCCCTAGCGCGACCAGCTGGGCGTTGGCCGGGCTTTCCAGTGTGAGCAGCGGTTTCCCCCATGCCAGCACCGTACGGCAGAGCCGCTCGATCCCGCCACCCGGCTCGGCGTGAACGACCAGCACCTCATGGGCCAGGGCGGCGACGAGCTCGTTGCGCGTCTGGGCGAGAGCGGCCGTCGGCCGCCGCTCCCAATTCGCGAATGGTGAGAGGGCCAGCAACCGCCCATCGGCCAGGGGCTTCCGCCACTCGGTCGGAACCCGCATACCTTCGAGCGCGCGGGCCGGGCAGACGACGATTGGCGATTCGCCGCGCAGGAGAAACGCCAGGCATTCGTGCTCCATCGGCGCGTGAAACCCGCCGACGACCGCCGCCCCGCCCTCCCGCAGCGCCAGCGCGAGGTCGTAGGTTCTCAGGATGAGATCGCCGGGGCACTTCCGCGAGCAGAACAGCGCGAGCCGCTTCGTCCGTAGGATCTCGGGATTGCCGATTGCCGCGACCGAGTCGAGCGAGTGGTCGGTCAGCCAGCGGCGGAGGCGGTCGGGAACGAGAGGGCCGTCTGGACTACCGGAACCGTCTGGACCACGAGGACCGTTTGGACCACGAAGGTCACGAAACACCACGAAAGGCGCGAAAAGGGTACGGCGCGCGGGCGGAGATTTTCGCGGCTTTCGCGTCATTTCGCGCGATTCGTGGTCCAAATGCTCCTCGCTCCCGCGTCTGCCGGGCTCGCCTGAGAGTCAGGATGAGCGCGGATCCTCCGACAGGGCCGCGTCGAGCGCGGCGAGCAACGGGGGTAGATCGACGGTGATGACCTGCCAGACGATGTCGAGGTCGACGCTATCGTAACCGTGGATGAGACGGTTGCGAAAGCTCACGATTTGACGCCAGGGGATCCGTGAGTGGCGCTCCTGAACCTCGACAGGAACCTTGCTCGCGGCCTCGCCGATCAGCTCGCAGAGGCGGACCAGCGCCAGGTTGAGCAGCCGATCGCGGTCCAGGTCGGCGCGCGATCTTCCTCCCGACAGCTCGATGGCTTCCCTGGTGTATTCACGCATGTGTCGGAGCCGGATCCAAGGGTCAGCCCCTGACATACAGAATCTCGGCCTCGGCCGCCACGCGTTCCCGGAACTCGGGGCTGAGAAAGTCAGGCGTGTTCAGATCAACCCGTCGCCCCAGTATCTGCCCGAGCTCATCCTCCATGGCGAAGAAGGCCAGCCCCGGGACGTGACCCGTCTCGAACTCGACGAGCACGTCGACGTCGCTCTCGCGTCGAAAGTCGGAGCGCGTGACCGATCCGAAGAGGGCCAGCTTCCGGATGGAGTGCGCGCGGCAAAAGGCGGCGATTCGCGCCGGATCAACCGCGATCGCGACTGGCATCTTTGCGCCTCCACGGGTCGACGTCCGCCTCGACACTTTCGGCGGTTCCCCAGAGAATCGGCACCTGGAGGCGCCCGCACAGGTCGATGAAGTCGCCAAGCGGCAGGCCCGCCAGCTTCGCCGCCTGACCCAGCGTCAGGACCTCGTCGCGATAGAGATCGATGGCCAGGAGCTCCAGGGCGCGTTCGTACACGTCGGGCTCGACGCCCCGGGCGCTAGCGATTCGTGCCAGCTTCTCCGCGCTCACGATCCAGGCGGTTGGGCGATTCGACTTGCTGACGAGGACCGGTCCTTGCTCGGCATCTCGGACTGCTCGCGAGGCGCCGCCGTGACCGAGCTCGGCCACCGAAACCGTTCGAGTCATCCGTACACCTCTCGGTGATCACTTTTGATGATGCTATTGTATCACGCGATCACGGACGCGTGAACCACGCAGGGTGTCTGGACCACGAATGCCGTTTGGACCACGAAATTCGCGAAACAGCGCGAAAGGCGCGAAAAGAGCACGGCGCGCGGGCGGAGATTTTCGCGGTTTTCGCGCCGTTTCGCGTCGTTCGTGGTCCAAACGCTCCCTGTTCCGTCGCCCGCGTCCACCCCCCCGGGCGATCCTTGGTGCCGTAGATGATAAGATGTGGCCAGTCGATATCCGAAGGGGGACCTTGATGACGGAAAGCCAGCCCATCGCGTCCGCGCTCCTCTACGTCGGCACTTTTACCCGCGAGCTGCCCCACGGGCGGGGGAAAGCCGAGGGCATCTACGTCTACCGCGCCAATCTTTCCAGCGGCGCCCTGTCGCGGGTCCAAACTGTGCCGGACGTGCCGAATCCCTCGTTCCTGGCCCTGGCGCCCGATCGGCGCTACCTCTACGCGGTGAACGCGGTGCCGGAGATCGACGGTCATCCGGGGGGCGCGGTGAGCGCCTTCGCCGTGGATCCCGCGACCGGCGAGCTGACCTACCTGAATCGGCAGTCCGCCCAGGGTCCCGGCCCCTGCCACGTGAGCGTCGACCGAACCGGGCGTCACGTGCTGACGGCCTGCTACATGGGTGGCTGCGCCGCGGTGTTGCCGGTCCAGGCGGACGGCCGGCTCGGACCGGCGACCGATTCGGTGGAATACAGCGGGGCCGGCCCCGACCCGGCGCACCAGGACCGGCCGCACGCCCACTCGATCAACCTGGATCCGGCCAACCGCTACGTGCTGGTCTGCAACCAGGGGCTTGACAAGGTCTTCATCTATCGATTCGATTCGGCGAAGGGCACGCTCGCGCCAAACCCCGACCAACCCCAGGTCGAGCTGCGCCCGGTGACCGGGCCGCGCCACCTGGATTTCCACCCCAACGGCCGCTTCGTCTACGTGATCGGCGAGCAGGGGGCGTCGCTGACCGCGTTCGCGTACGACGGCGCCAGGGGGATGCTCCGCGAGCTTCAGACGGTCTCGACCCTGCCAGAAGGCTACTCCGGCCAGAACGCCTGCGCCGACGTCCACGTCCATCCCTCGGGAAAGTTCGTCTACGGCTCGAATCGGGGTCACGACAGCCTGGCGATCTACGCGATCGACGCGGCGACGGGCCGGCTCCGCTACGTCGACAACCAATCGACCCTCGGGCAGGTCCCGCGCAACTTCGGCTTCGATCCAACCGGGAATCTGCTCTTCGCGGCCAATCAGGATAGCGACACGATCGTCGCGTTCCGGGTGGACCAGGAAACTGGACGCCTCGCGCCGCTCGGCACGGTGGCCGAGGTTCCATCGCCGGTCTGCCTGAAATTTGCTTGATCACGCGGCATCGCGAATCTTGCCGAGGGCGGCGAGGAGACCTCTCTCACCCCGGCCCGCTCTCCCCGGCGCGGGGAGAGCGGGAGCGAAGGAGGAAGGATCTCCCTTGGTAGCTCCTCTCCCCGCGCCGAAGGTTCCCCCTGGCGAAGGGGG
>JBOGTX010000596.1:0-11581 GCA_050695695.1 Chloroflexota bacterium | reverse complement strand
ACTCCACTCTGAGCTGGCCGGTCGATTCAGGTCTGAGCGCGACCATCAAAATCGCGAGCTTGATGGCCGCGCAAAGTAGGGATAGGAGAAAGTAGGGGATGAGCACCGAAAGTTCGGCCGCCATGAGTCTGCGGCGGCTACGAGACGCCGGAGTCAACCCGGCCGACCTGCGCTGGTTTTTAGAGATGGCTTCCGAGCAGGACCTGGCGGGATTACCGGCTGACGCCGTGTTTCTCCCCGGCCAGCGCACGAACTATGGCGACACGTTGATCGACCTGACCAGCGGCCGCCCGGTCTACCTTCAGGAGAAGGTGCCGGCGGGCACGGTCTTTTGTCTCCTGGGCCCCCTCAAGCCACTCATGCGCACCGAAGCCAAGAAGTAAGCTTGCTAATGGGCGGGCTCACCGCCGTGTCCGTGGGAGATCGTGGCCATAGTCACGAAGGCGAGGGTCAGCAGGCCGAACACCAGCGCTTGAATGAACCCGACGAACACCTCGAGGCCCATGAACGGCAGCACGATAACCCAGGGGACGAGCGAGGGAATCACGGCCAGGAGCACGTCGCCGGCGAAGAGGTTGCCAAACAACCGGAAGCTGAACGAGATAACCTTGGCGAATTCGCTGATCAACTCGAGTAGCCCGACGTAAACGCCGAGCGGGCCGCCCCGCAAGTTGATGAACTTACCGGCCCAGCCGCCCCAGCCAGTGTGCTTGATGCTCCAGAACTGCACCATGACGACCGCGCAAAGGGCCAACATCAGGGTGAGGTTCAGGTCGGCACTCGGTGACCGGAAGAGTGGAAGCTTGTCGCTGCCATGCTGAAGGAAGATCGTCGCGTTGGTGAAGCCGGGGAGTAGCTCCAGCCAGTTGTTCACCAGAACGTAGAGAACGATCGTCGCGAAGAGCGCGAAAAACTCGCGTCCCTTCCGCTTGCCGGCGACGCTTTCCGCGAGATCGACGAGCGCTTCGATGACCGCTTCGGCCAGGTTTTGGAGGCCGGTCGGAACGAGCCGCAACGAGCGGGTGGCCAGACCGAACAGCACGACCAGGACGACGATCGAGATCCAGCCGGAGACGAAGCTGTTCGAGATCGGGAAGCCGCCCACGCTGGTCAGGACAGTCGCTCTGATCTCGACTGGCGCCAGCGCGACCGGGAAAAAGATCCCGACGACGATCAGCACCAGGCCGGCGATCGCCAGGATGATCGGGAGATTGTTCGATTTTTTGGCAGTTTCCTGAATGGGAACCGTTTCAGTCATCTTCTGATGAGCCCCTTGCGGAGAGTGTTTCAGCGCGCGAAGAGTATATCACACGGATGCCAGATGGAGCCTCACCGATTGGCGGTGGGTGTGTCATCCCGAGCCGAGACCCTCGCTTCGGCTCGGGGTGACAATCCAGTACGGTTCTACCCGGGTCCGGAGTCCCCGGGGGTCGTACCCCCGCTGGGTGCCGGCTCGGCCTGACTTGCCTGGTACAACTGATTGGCGGTCTGTCGGCAGGTCGCGGTCCGCAGGATCGCGTCGCGCGAGGCGTTGGTCAGGCTCGCCCAGCGGCCCCAGTCGGGCGCGCCCTTGCGCGCGTTCGCCTCGGCGCGGGCGAGCTGGTGCAGGGCGGCGGTGGCGCGATTGGCGATCGACGCGAGAACGAGCGCGGCCTCGGCGCGATTGGGATGACCAGCCAGGTCCTTGATCGCCGCCTCCACGTCGGTTGGAACCAGCCCGGTGCCTTTGTCCATCGTGAGCCTCATCAATGTCTTCTACGTTTTCATGCTACCATGAACTCCAGATCGAAGGTCGTAGGAGAGGACGATGCCTGAATCTCACATCTTGCGGTACAAGGAGCTGCCGGTCGTCGATCGGGGCACCGGGGTGAAGACGCGGTTGCTGGTCTCCCGACGATTGGGCGCGGAAAACCTGACCTCGGGGATCACGTCGTTCGAGCCCGGGAGCAAGATCGCCCGACACTGGCACAACTGCGCCGAGACAGTGGTGATCCTCGAAGGGGACGCGGTGTGCGAGATCGATGGCCAGCTTCACCCGATGGCCCAGTACGACACCACGTTCGTGCCGGCGAACGTTCCCCACCGGTTTCTCAACGAGACCGACAAGCCGATGTCGATTCTCTGGACCTACGCGTCGGGTGACGTGACCCGTACATTCGCCGACACCGGTGTGACGGTCAAGCACCTATCCGAAAATGACACAGCAACCGCCCCAACCGCCTGACGGCCCCGAGGTCGACGTTGGGCTTTACGTGCACGTCGCGTTTTGCCAGTCGATCTGCTATTACTGCGACTTCAACACCTACGCCGGTCTCAGCCCTTTAATCCCCCGTTACGTCGCGGCGCTGGCGGAGGAGATCGCGGCGTTGCCAACCCGGCTGCCCGGCGAGCCGCCGCTGCCGAGCCCCGACCTCCGCGTCGGGAGCGTCTTCTTCGGCGGGGGCACGCCGAGCTTGCTGGCGCCGGCCCAGGTGGCGGCGGTGCTGGCGTCGGCACGCCGCTGGCCGATCGCCAAAGACGCCGAAGTCACCCTGGAAGCGAACCCGGGCGACCTGTCGGTGGATCGTCTGCGCGCGTTGCGCGAGGCCGGGGTCAACCGCTTGAGCCTGGGTGTCCAGAGCTTCGACGATCGGATGCTCCGCCGCCTGGGTCGGCGCCACGATGCGGCGACGGCGCGGCGTGCCTTCCGGCAAGCCCGCGAGGCCGGCTTCGCCAACCTCAGCATCGACTTGATGTTCGGGCTGCCGGAACAGTCGCTCGACCACTGGCGCGGCACTCTCGACCGCGCGCTGGCCCTGAAGCCCGACCACCTCTCGCTTTATAACCTGACGATCGAGTCGGGCACACCCTTCGGGACGTGGAGCGCATCGGGAAAGCTGACCGTCCCCGACGACGACGCGGCAGCGGATATGTACCAGGCGGCAATCGACCGCCTGGGGGCCGAGGGGTATCGCCAGTACGAGATCTCGAACTGGGCGCGCGTGGATCAGATCGATTATCGGGCCCAACACAACCTCCGCTACTGGCGCAACCAGCCGTACTTTGGCGTTGGCGCTGGCGCGCACTCGTCGTTTGGCGGGTACCGCTACGCCAATCTGCGCCGACCGCTCGAGTACGTGAAGCGGGTCGAGGCGGGCGAGTCACCGGTCGACAGCCTGGAGACGATCGACCCGACCCTGGCGATGGCGGAGACGATGATTCTTGGTCTGCGTCTGGACGAGGGAGTCGACGTCGATGGGTTCGGCGCGCGATTCGGCCGCGGGCCAGGCGACGTTTTCCCGGGCCAGTTGACCGAGCTGACCGACCTGGGCCTGCTCGCGATCGAGGGGCGACAGATTCGGCTGACCCTTCGGGGGCGCTTCCTGGGAAACGAGGTCTTCTGTCGATTTCTCTGACCAGAATTTGGAGATTCGGCCGCGGCAAATGGCTGTCTGTTTGTTGACAGAACTGATATACTGGGCCGCGACACCGAGGTCAGATTCAGACCAACGACCGGTATTTCGCCACGCCTGGCGAGAATCTTACCACCGGAGCCGGCCGACACCTGCCCTGATGGTTCGTGCAGTGACGCAATCGTACACGTCCTCGCGTCCTGAACCAATTGTCCCCGCGAGAGAGCAACCGTCATCAGAATATTGAGACCGGCAGCAACCGTTGCCAGGCCGCCGGGGCCCTGGTTTGTGCTGCCTTTCGGATGGGGGAAAGGAGTTCCGCTGGATGTATGCCACGCGAGAGGCCATCTTTCCAGAACTGGACCAACCGGTACGCGATCGATGGTGGCTTCGAGAGCGGTCACGGGGTGTCTGGAGCCAGTTCTTTCGTGACATTCCCCGCGTCAACCTCGTTCGAGTCAGCTTCGGCGCGCCGTGGAAGACCCGCCTCGGCTCGATCACTCTCTCGGACGACCATCGCACGACCTACATCCAGGTGAACGGGCTGCTGCGCTTGCGTGAGGTTCCGGAGTGCGTCACCACCGTAACTATCGCGCACGAGATGGTCCATTACGCCCACGGCTTCGGGTCACCGCTTCCGCGACGGTATAAGCACCCGCATCAAGGAGGAATCGTCAAGCGCGAGCTCCTCCGTCGTGGCATGGGGGCCGAGTACGCGCGGTACGACGCATGGGTCTACGATTGCTGGTACGACTTCTACGCTGAATGGCTGAGTCAGGAAGCGCGGCCGACGAGCGCTTGAGCCAGATCGCGCAAATCGCCGGCCGGACCGGGGAGGGGGGTTGCCGCGTCGAGCTCCTCAAGGGCGTGGGCGATGACGTCGGCGCCCTCCGCCTCGACGGCCCGGCGAATGCCTAAGCCGGTGAGCTGGCCCACGACCTCGGCCACGTCGCTCGGCGGGGGTGTGGCCGACCGGTACACCGCGCGGATGAAGTCGGCGACGTCGGGAGGGGCTCGCCGGAGCGCCTCGATCACCGGCAAGGTGACTTTGTGACCGAACACGTCGGCGGCCGGAGGTTTTCCGGTGACCGTCGGATCGCCCCAGATCCCCAGCACGTCGTCTTGAATCTGGAAGCCGATTCCCAGCGATGCGCCAAATTCGCGGTAATGTTCGGCCTGCGCTCCGCGTGCCCCGGCGCAGAGGACGCCGATCTGAGTCGAGCACCCGAGCAGGGCGCCGGTCTTTCGAGAGACGATCTCGAAGTATTGATCGCGGGTGATCGCTGGATTTCCTTCGAGGGTGAGGTCGAGGTGCTGGCCTTCGGCCAGGGCGAGGCAGCACTGGTTGAGCAGCCGCAGCGCGGCCATCACGTTCGACGGATCGGCTCCGTAGGCCGGGGCGCGCAGCAGGGCGAGCTCGCTCAGGATGAGCATCGAGTCGCCGGCGTTGACGGCCAACGGCTCGCCC
Source organism: Chloroflexota bacterium (assembly GCA_050695695.1). GTDB lineage: Bacteria > Chloroflexota > UBA6077 > FW602-bin22 > CADDYW01 > JAJPKB01. The sequence goes on along the minus strand of JBOGTX010000596.1, from coordinate 6,721 downwards.
CAGCGCGACCAGACGGTGCGTCGTCCGTGCCGCTGGTCCCCGCGATCTTCGATGTCGTCGTGAATCAGGGAGAAGTTGTGCAGCAGCTCCACCGCCGCCGCGGCCGGCAGCGCCCGCTGGTAGCTTCCAGCGAACGCCTCGGTGCAGAGCAGGCACAGCGTTGGGCGCAGCATCTTCCCGCTCGATCGACGGTTGGGAAGTAAGTCATCGTCGAGCCAGCCGAGGTGGTAGCGGAGGATATCGTAGAGATCCGGGGTTGCCGAATCGCTGGGGATGGCATCACGGAGAACCGCGTCCAGCTCCGAGCGGTACCGGGCGAAAATCGCCGCGGCACCCTCACCCATTCCCATCTCCGCCTTCGTGGTTGTTTCCATTCTGATCGTCTTCTTCGAAGTATTCGTCGCTGTAGGTACCAAGGTCGCGCCCCTGGTACACCGACACCACGAAGTCCTCACGCGGCACGTCCGCGGTCAGAACCAGCTCGTCGTCGGCCTGCTCGATCAGATCGAGAATCTCGTCCTCGTCTACCTCACGTTCGACCACGAGTGTGCCGTACACCACCGTCGGGGTGAAGTGGAGCTCGATGCGCCCGAGACGGTCGCCGGCTTCGAAGACGAGATAACCTTCCGAGTTCGTCGTGCGGTACTGACGCTCAAAGCGGACGTCGTCCATCTATCTCTCCTAACTCTGCACCGGCTCGATGGCTACGCGAGCGCCCGAAGCAACCCGGCGAAAGCCGAGCGGGTCGTCCACGATGCGCCCGACGACGTTGACCGCGCTGGCCGGGCGAATCTCAGTGCCCCGGCTCATCGGCGTGGGACCAAAGAAGATGCAGAACGCGCTGCCGGGCGGCCAGTAGGCGACGTCGCCTACCTGGACGATCTCCTGACCGCTCTCTTCCGGAAGCTTGACCGGGATGGCGAAGTAAATCTCGTCACCCCAGGTATTGGCTCGCGCCTCGATCGGAAGCGCCTTCCAGATCGCGTCGGCCGTTGCCGAGTCGTTCAGGGTCGCGGTCGCGGTCACGTCCCCGGCCTGAATCCGAATCTTGCGTTCCACGCGCTCGTACTCCTCCCTTTCCAGGACGGCTAATTCTAGCATGCGCCTATCCGGCGAACAACCGAAACTTTTTCAACCGGGCGAGGGTATATCTGTTACTATGACGGGAAAAGGGGCTAGCACCTTTTCCCGAGTTGTTCCGATTATGATGACAGAGGTAGCTGTTGCCATAACCGGAGGGAAGAGCTGGATGGCCGATCTGACTGACGACGAGCTAATCCAACAGACCCGGGCCGGCGACCGACGCGCCTACGGCGAGCTGGTCGAGCGTTACCGCGCGGCGGTCGTGCGACGCGCTCAGGCGATTTTGCGGGACCCGGTTGCCGCCGAAGACGCGGCCCAGGAGGCGTTCGTCCGCGCGTACACCTACCTGGCCAGTTACGATGGCCAGCATCGCCTGTATACCTGGCTCGCGCGGATCGTCACCAACGTGTGTTTGTCGCAGCTTTCCACCCAACAGTGGCACCTGCTGCCGCTGGAACGCGCCTGCTTGCAGCCGTCGGATTCGCTTGCCGACGACGATCCCGAGCTCGCCGCGCTGGCGAGCGAGCGCGTGCGCGCGCTCCAGGCCGCGGTCGCCGGGCTGCCGGCCAAGTATCGGGACGTGCTGATTCTCCGCTACTGGCACGACCTGGCCTACGACGATATCGCCCAGTTGACGGCGCAGTCGCTCGGGGCGGTCAAGACCCAGATTCGGCGCGCGCGGCTCCTGCTGGCCGAACGACTGAGCAGTCAGCCGCTCGGCTATGAGTGGGGATAGCATGGCGATCGATGCCGTCGATCCACCGAGCGACCATGCCTTTGCCGAACGCGTGCTGCGACGCGTCGAGCGGGTCGAACAGAAGCGACGGCGCTGGGCGTGGCTGCGCTATCTCGTCCCCGCCTCGGCGATCGTGATCCTCGCGGCAGCCTGGCTGACGGCCGTGCCGATGGGGATGACGGTGATCCGCTTCGTCATCGAGGGCGTGGCCTGGCTGAGGGTTATCGGAGCGATCGAACAAGAGCTGGGTGGCGCGCTGCTGGGGCCATTCGCGCCGCTCCCCTCGATCGTCAGCCTGCTGCTGTTCCTGGCGGCGATCGTTTGGGTGCGCATGCACCAGCCTGGCCCTTCCGGATGGAGTCCATGATTCAACTACCCGCGATCAGCCGTGGCGCTGCGGTCTGGACCTACCGATCGCTCTGGCTCGCCGCGGTCCTGCTCGCCCTGGCCATGCCCGCCATGATCCTCCTCCGGGGAGATCTCTGGCTCGGTCCGGCCGCGTTCGACGCGGCAAGCCGACCAGGCCATGCCCTGGTCGTCGTCGACGGCGACGTGACGTTACACGACGGTATGGGCTATCCGCTCGTCGTGATCCTCGGGGACGTTCACGTGGCGGGCTCGACGCGCGACTCGCTCGTCGTCGTCGACGGTAACGTCTTCCTCGAACGGAGGGCCGTGGTCGACGACACGATCGTCGTGCTGGGCGGCCGGGTCTTTCGCGCCCCTGGCGCGGTGATTCAGGGAACGATCGGCGCGACCGTTCGCGAGTGGAACGGCTCGCCCTCGGCCAGCCACTCGTTGGACCGCGTCGACCTGGTCCAGCAGGTGCGATTAGGCTTAGCGGCGGGACTGGGTTTGCTGCTGGTCTGCCTGGTGGTGGTCGCGGTGTTGCCATGGTCGGTGGTTGTCACCGCGGCGACGGCTCGGCGCTACCCGATTCGAAGCGGCCTGGCCGGGCTCACCGGCCTGCTTGCCATGCCCTTTGTGGTCCTGCCGCTGACGCTGAGTCTGGTTGGCCTGCCGCTGGCGATCTTGCTCGGGTTTGGCGCGGTGCTGATCTGGCTGGTCGGCCTGACCGCGGCCGGGTTTCTGGTGGGGCGGCGCATTCTGGGAAGCCGGCCGGAGCAGACCTCCTTCTTGCGGGTCTTGATCGTCGGTCTCGCTCCGATCTTGCTCGCGCTGGCGGTGCCGGTGCTCGGACCGTTGCTGGTCGGCGCGGCCGGTATCGTTGGCGCCGGGGCACGCATCGTCAGCTTCGTCGAGCGCGAGCGGGCGGTCGACGCCCTGGCGACGGTCGTCCGGGGCGAGCTTTAACGTGTTTTCAACGATTTCCGGGTTGCTGGCGGTGGTGAAACTTTTGCTGCCGCGGTCCCGATATATTCAGATTGGCGACTCGATCTCGAGGGGGAAGTGAATGTCGATTGCCACGCTCGCGAATCGTCTGGTGACCGAGACCTTGACCATCCGGACGGCGAGGGCGCCGCAGTTCATCGACCTGACCGATCAGGTGCGAGACATCGTCGAGGAGAGTGGGATTCAGAACGGGCAGGTCGTCGTGTTCACGCGGCACACCACCGCCGCGATTCGCCTCAACGAGAACGAGCCGGAGCTGATGCGCGACTTCGTCGACTTCCTCGAGCGGGTTGCCCCGGTCAGCTATCGCTACTTCCACAACGACTTCGAGGTCCGCACGGTGAATATGACCGACGAAGAGTGCGCGAATGCGCACGCCCACTGTCGGCAGCTCCTCATGGCGACCAGCGAGACGATTCCGGTCGTCGACGGCGAGCTCTACCTCGGTACCTGGCAACGGATCTTCCTCATCGAGCTCGATCATTCGCGTGACCGCTCGGTGGTGATTCAAGTCCTCGGGCAGTGATTCCGACTCGTTTGACCGTCGCCTCCGAACCACGATAGAATGTCCGAACCATGGCGTTGTCAGCCACCGATTTCCTCCACTTCCTCGTCGCGTTCGCGCTGTTGCTCGCCGTCGCCCGCGGTCTGGGGGAGGCGGCCCGTCGCCTCGGTCAGCCATCGGTCATCGGCGAGCTGCTCGCCGGAGTCGTCCTCGGTCCCTCGCTGCTGGGAGGGCTGATCCCAGGCGTCAGTCAGGCGCTCTTTCCGGTCGAGGGGCCGGGCGCTGTTCCCCTTCAGATCGTTGCCCAGCTTGGAGTTGTCTTCCTGCTTCTCTTGAGCGGCATGGAGACGAACCTGGACGTCATCCAGCGCGGCGCGCGCTCGGCGTCGATCGTCGCGGCGGCCGGGATCGTCGTCCCATTCGTCGCCGGCTTTTTCCTCGCGCTGGTCATGCCGCGCACCCTCGTGGCGCGGCCGGACCAGTGGGTGGTCTTCGCGCTCTTCGTCGCGACCGCGATGTCGATGTCGGCGATTCCGGTCATCGTCAAGATTCTGATCGACCTCGACCTCATGCGCCGCGACGTTGGTCAGATGATTCTCGCGGCCGGCATGCTCACCGACACGGCAGGCTGGTTCCTGTTGGCGCTTGTCGCGGGGGCAACGTCGTCGGAGGGCATTCCGCTGACCGCGCTTGGCGTGTCCTTCGTCGGCACGGCGATCTTCACGGTCTTCCTGTTCACTATTGGCAAGACAATCCTGCGACGCTTCCTGGCCTGGGTCGACCATCACATCGAGGGCGAGGACGCGCTGCTCACCGCGGTGCTGGCGGTCGGGATCATCGGCGCCGCCGTGACCCAGGCGCTTCACGTCGAAGCCTTCCTTGGCGCTTTCCTGATCGGCGTGCAGCTCTCGCGCGTTCCGCGGGTTCATCGGAAGGCGCGGGCCCAGTTGGACGCGATGACCCTTGGCGTGTTCGCGCCGATCTTCTTCGCGACCGCCGGCCTGCGGGTCGAGCTAGGAACCCTGGTTTCCCCCCAAATCCTGCTGGTCGCCGTCGCGGTGATCGTCGTCGCGTGCCTGGGTAAGCTCGCCGGCGCATTTATCGGGGCGCGGCTGGCCGGGCTGGGTCCATGGCTGTCGCTCGCGCTGGGCGCGGGGTTGAACGCGCGGGGCGCGGTCGAGATCATCGTGGCCACGATCGGGCTCGATCTGGGCATCCTGACACCGGCGATGTACTCGATTATCGTCGTGATGGCCGTCGCGACCTCGGTGCTCGCGCCGCCGTCGCTGCGCTGGACGTTGCGGCACGTCCGAATCGAGCCGCACGAAGAGGAGCGGCTTCGCCGCGAAGCGCTCCAGGCCCGAAGTTTCCTGCACGGGGTCGGGCGGGTCCTGGTGCCGGTCCGCGATGGGCGTTACGCCCTGCGGGCGGCCAAAATCGTCGCCCACCTGGCCGGCGAGCGGGAGGTCGACGTCGTGGCGCTCCACGTGCGCGACGGGAACGCCAAGGGTGCCGACCCCAAGGCGACCGGAGCCGGCGCGACCGACGCGCTGCTCTCGCCCGCTGATCTGCCGTCGCGGGTCCACTGGGAGGCGCGCTCGATCGAGGGCAAGGACGACATCGTCTCGATGGTGTTGGGCGAGGCGGGCTTGGGATACGATCTCCTGGTGCTTGGCGCCGGGGCCAGGCCAGCGTCGACTGGATTGTTCGGCGGGGTCACCGACCGGATGATCGCCGCGGCTCCCTGCGCGGTTTTCGTGCTCCGACTGCCTCCCCTGCCGTCGGATTTTCAGCTTCGCCGGGTCATTTTTCCAACCGCCGGCACCGAGGACGACGAACTGGCCGCGGAGTTCGCGGTCGCGCTGGCCAAGGGGTCGGGGGCCGACGTCGTCGCGTTGCACGTCGTCGAAAACCATCCGCTGGTCGAGCCGTTCTCCCGATCGAGCGCGGCGCGGGAGACGAGCGCGCGGCGCTCGGTTGGCGAGTACGCGACGAAGACGGTCCAATCGCTCGGCGAGCTGCTTGACGTCGACGTTCGATCGAGCGTTCACTGGCACTCTGGGACGAGCACCGGCCCAGCGATCGTGGCGCGGGCCGAGGCCTTGTCGGGCGATCTCATTTTGCTGGCCGCCCGGCGCCACCTGGCTGGCTCCGATCTCTACTGCGGGCGGACGATCGAGTACGTTCTGCAGCACGCGCGCTGTCCGGTCGCGGTCCTGTTCCCGGCGCCGGCCCACGGCCTCGACTTGATTTAAGGAATGCGAGGGTAAGACCGATCTGGATTCGCCCCGCGAATCCAGATCGGTCTTACCCTCGCTTGAGATGAAGAAAGGAGACGGAGTGCAAAAGACCGGGCGCCTGCTGCCGATCATCACCGCGCTCTTCGTGACCGCGCTGTTGACCGCGAACATCGTGGCGGTGAAGCTGTTCGTCGTCGCCGGGATCGCCCTGCCGGCCGGCGTCGTGATCTTTCCGCTGAGCTACCTGTTCGGGGACGTGCTCACCGAGGTCTACGGCTACGCCCAGGCGCGGCGGGTGATCTGGCTCGGGTTCTTCTGCAATCTCCTGATGGTGGCGGCGATCTGGATCGCCCAGGGGCTGCCCGCGGCGCCATTCTGGCACGGCCAGGGCGCCTACGAGCAGATCCTCGGCTTCACCCCGCGGCTGCTCGTGGCGTCGTTCGCGGCGTATTTGCTGGGCGAGTTCGTCAACTCGTTCGTCCTGGCCAAGCTCAAGATCGCCACCCGGGGCCGCTGGCTCTGGACTCGGACGATCGGTTCGACCGTCGTCGGCCAGGCGCTGGATTCGGCGGTCTTCGTGACCCTCGCCTTCACCGGTACCGGGGTACCCGACCTTGGCTCGGTGATCCTCGCCCAGTGGCTCTTCAAGTCGGCGTACGAGATCGTGGCGACGCCGCTGACTTACCTGGTGGTCAACACGGTGAAGCGCGTCGAGGGGATCGACACGTTCGATGACGAGACCGATTTTCGCCCGGTGCCGATCGGGTCGCGCTGAGGTAGCCATGGCTGACAAACTGTTCAACG
>JBOGTX010000595.1:0-3506 GCA_050695695.1 Chloroflexota bacterium | reverse complement strand
CAACGTCCAGCACCTGGAAAGCCTGAAGGATACCATCGAGCGGGTAACCGGTATTCGGATCCGGGAGACGATCCCGGACTGGGTCATCGACGACGCGGACGAGCTCGAATTGGCCGACATCTCACCGGAGGCGCTTCAGAAGCGCATGCTGCACGGCAACATCTACCCGAAGGCGCGGGTCGACGATGCGCTAGATCATTTCTTCCGCAAGGGCAATTTATCCGCCCTGCGCGAGCTGGCCCTGCGGAGGGTGATCGAGCATACCGACTCGCGGTTGCACGACTACATGCGCAGCCGAGGAATCGAGGGTCCGTGGCACTGCAACGAGACCGTTCTCGTTTGCGTGCCGCCGAACGGGCAGGCACAGCAGCTCGTGCGTCGGGGCGCCCACCTTGCCGCGCGGCTGAAGGCGCGGTTCGTCGCGCTGCACGTGGCGCGACCGGGCCAGGGTCTGGACCCGCGGCGGGCAGGTGGCTACCAGGGCGTCCAGAAGGCGTTGCAGCTCGCTCGCGAGCTCGGCGCGGAGGTCGTTGGCCGCGAAGGGAACGACGTCGGGGATCTGATCGCGCGCTACGCAATGGAGGTGAACGCCACGCAGATCGTTCTCGGGGAGAGCAATCGCTCCTGGCTCCGAGAGCTCCTGAGGGGCTCGATCACCCGCGAGATCCTCCAGCGAACGAAGGATGTGGACGTTCACATCGTCCAGCGAGCGGAAACCAGGTGAAAAACCGTTCCTGGTGGCGCGAGCGTCGACTTCCGGCGCGCACCGCCCAGGCTCGGACCGCCCTCCTCGATACCGGGCTGGCGGTCCTGGTCGTCGTCGCGACCTCGGTGGTGATCCAGCTGGCGGACGTCCAGACCCACGTGATCAACATCTCTAATCTCTACATCGTCGGAACGGCGGTGCTGGCCGCGCGACGGGGCTTATATCCGGCCATTCTCGCGTCGGTCCTGTCGTTTCTGGTGTACGATTGGTTTTTCATCCCGCCGCTCAACGCGCTGACGGTCGACGATCCGAGTGAGTACGTCGAGCTGCTCACCCTGCTGGTCACCTCGGTTCTGATCGGCCAGCTCCTCGCTCGGGTCCAGCACCGCGCGCGAGAGGCGCGCCGCCAGCAGACCCAGGCCGAGCTCCTCTACGAAGTCAGCCGCGCCGCGCTCTCGAGCTCGGTGGTGGCCGACGTGTACGCGCTCGCCCTGGCCGGGCTGAGCGAGACGCTTGGCCTGGAGTGGAGCCGCCTTTACGTCAGACGAGAATCCAGCCTCGACGAGGTTGCGACGTTTGGCGCGCCGCCCGAGAGCTCCGACGCGCGACACCTTCGGCAACGCGTGATCGAGGAAGCGCGGCCGCTGGGGGTCTGGCGCCAGGAAGCGAACAACGTGCGGATCGTCAGCGAGCTGGATATCGGCGCGGGTCAGGCGACCTCGCCCGAGGGTGGCACGCTCGAGGAAGTCGACGTTCCGCTGTGGATCGAGTCGCGCGTCGAAGGTCTCCTCGCGGTGGGGGGCAAGGCGACTGGCGGAGCGCTCACCGCGGATGAGGCGCGCTTCCTACGCGCTTTTGCCAACCAGCTCGCGAGCGCCATCCAGCGCGATCGACTGGCCGATCAGCGCGCCCGGGCCCGCGCGCTGGAGGAGAGCGATCGGCTCAAGCTGGCCCTGATCTCCTCCGTCTCGCACGAGCTGAAGACGCCGCTGACCGCGATCAAAGCGTCCGCCACGGCTCTCCTCGAGGAGGGAACGACCGACCGCGCGGTCCGGCGGGAGTTCGCCGAATCGATCAATCGCGAGACCGACCGGTTGACCCGATTGGTCAGCAATCTCCTGGATATGTCCCGCCTCGAGGCCGGCGCGCTGCGTCCGCGGCTGGAGTGGGTATCGATCGCCGACGTCGTCGCCGATGTGCTCGATCGCCTGGAGCCGGTGCTCCAGGGACGCCCGGTGACGGTCCAACTGCCGGATTCGCCGCCGGAAACTCGGCTCGACTTCGTGCTGATCAGCCAGGTGTTGACCAATTTGCTCGACAACGCGGTGCGCTATTCACCCGACCAGGCAGCGATCTCGATCTCGGCCGAGGTGGTTCGCGATCAATTGCGGGTGCGCGTCTTCAACGAGGGTACCCACGTGCCACCCGCCGACCTCGAGCGACTGTTCGATAAGTTCTATCGACTCAGCGCGGCACCGGGTGGCACCGGTTTGGGTCTGGCGATCGCGCGGGGAATCGTCGAAGCCCACCAGGGGCACATGTGGGCCGAAAACGTCGGCCGGCGCGGGGTCGCCTTCACCTTCACGCTGCCAGCGCAACCGCGCGCTGACCTGGCGCCAGTCGCGGCTCCTCCGCCCGACGGGTGGCGGCCGTGACCGGTCCACGGCCGCGCGTTCTTCTGGTGGACGATGAGGCGAGCGTCCGAATGACCGTTCGGAGAGGGCTGGAAACGCTGGGGTACGACGTCGAGGTCGCCCCCGATGGCCTGGAGGGCGTTCGGCTGGTCGAGCGCTGGCGACCCGACGTCGTGCTGATGGACCTGGCGATGCCGAAGCTGACTGGCCTCAGCGCGATCGAGCAGATTCGGACCTGGTCGGAGGTGCCGGTCATCGTCCTTTCGGTCATGGGCGAGGAAGCGGACAAGGTACGCGCGCTGGAGGTCGGTGCCGACGATTATTTGACCAAGCCGTTCGGGCTTCAAGAGCTGAACGCGCGGATTCGGGTCGCGCTGCGCCACCTCGCCCGGTCGTCGGCCGATCAACCGGTACAGTTCGGCGCGGTGACGATCGACGTCGGTAAACGGCTCGTCGCGGTGGACGGACAGGAGGTCCACCTGACGCCGATCGAGTACGAGGTCCTCAAGCACCTGGTGCTCAACGCCGGACGGGTGCTGACCCACCAGATGCTCCTCGACCGGGTGTGGGGGCCGGAATATCATACCGAGGTCCATTACCTGCGTCCGGTGATCACTTCGCTGCGCAAGAAGCTCGGCAGTCAGATCATCCAAACCGAGCCCGGCGTCGGTTATCGCCTGCGTGTCGAAGGCGCGGTCCAATTTGGCGATCGCCGTTCGTCGTAAGGGTGGAATCACCCCGACGAGGGGCACTGGGGAGACACGTGAAGTACATGCTGATGTTTACCCGCGGCGAGTGGCAGGAGACCGCCTCCGAGGAGGAGCAGCGGAAAATCTTCGCCACGGTCGGGGAATGGTGGGAAAAGCTCGCCCGCCAGGGAACGATCGTCGAAGGCAACCGGCTCGAGCCGCCCCACACCGCGACGACGGTCGTCTTGAATCGCGGCCAATCGACGCTCTTCGACGGGCCCTTCATGGAGTCGAAGGAGGCGATCGGCGGATACGGCATCGTCGACGTCGCCAACCTCGACGCGGCGATCGCGGTCGCTCGTAGCTTCCCGTCCCCGAACGGCAAGGTCGAGGTCCGGCCGGTTGCTCCGCGCCAACGGTAGCACCGAGCCACGGGCCGCGCTCGAGCGCGTTTTCCGAGAGGAAGCGGGCCGGCTC
>JBOGTX010000594.1:0-1592 GCA_050695695.1 Chloroflexota bacterium | reverse complement strand
GTCCCAGCAGGCGGTGCTGGTCCCGGAGCTCCAGCGTGAAAACGCGGAGCTTCGCGCCGAGCTCGGCTTCGCCCAAAGCGACCCTCAGTTCAAGTGGGTCAACGCGCGGATCATTGGCTTCGATCCTTCGAACCTCGTCCACGCCATCATCATCGATCAAGGCACGCGGAGCGGCGTCGCCGACGGAATGACCGTCGTCACGCCGGCCGGACTGGTTGGGCAGGTCGAGCAGGTCACTCCCAATACTGCCAAGGTGCTCCTGATCACCGACGTCTCGAGCTCGGTCGACTCGCTGATTCAGTCCAACCGGGCAAAAGGCGTCGTCAATGGCTCGCGCGGCGGCCAGTTGTCGATGATCTACATTCCTCAGAACTTCAAAGTCCAGTCGGGCGACCGAGTCGTCACCTCCGGCCTGGGGGGCGTGTTTCCGCCCGGCCTGCTCGTCGGCACGGTGACCGAGGTCCACCAGAACGACGTCGACCTCTATCAAGAGGGCCAGGTCCAGCCGGCGGTCGATCTGGGCCGCATCGAGCAGGTGATGGTGATCGTCAATCACCTCCCGACGAATCTGAGATAAGCGGAGGCCACGATCAGACTGATCGCTCGGATCGTCGTTCTCGTCGGCGCGGCGGTGGCGCAATCGACGGTGCTCGCCCATCTGACGGTGGCCGGTGTCAAAGTCGATCTCGTGCTCCTGCTGGTCGTCGCCTGGAGCATCCGCCGTGGAGTCGAAGAGGGAATCGTCTGGGCGTTGATCGGTGGCCTCGCGGTCGATCTATTGTCGATGGGGCCGGTGGGCACGTCCATCGTGGGCTTCGGAATCGCGGCGATCGTCGCCGGTAGCCTCGGGCCGACCTTGCGTCAGGTCAGCGTGCTCCTGCCGTTGATCCTGACGCCGCTCGCGAGCATCATTGCCATGCTGGCGTCAGCCGTGGTCATGGCGGCATTCGGGTGGCCAATGCCCTGGCCGGCGACCGTCGCGCTGATCGTCCTCCCGGCCGCGGTGCTCGACAGTGTGGCGATGATCCTGGTCTACCCCATCGTATCCGCCGCCGATCGCCGCCCGCACGCCCCAGATTGGTCGGTCTGAGGACGTGCTGGTCGGGATCGATGCCAGCCGCGCCGGACGGGCGATCCGCACCGGCACCGAAGGTTACGCGCTCCACCTGATCGCGGCGCTGCTCCAAAGACCGAGCGGGAACCGCTATCGCTTGTATTTCGATCAGGAGCCGTTTTCGGACTTTCCATTCGCCGAGCGCGCCGAGCACCGGGTGATCAAGTTTCCGCGGCTCTGGACCCACGTCCGCCTGGCGACCGAGGTGATTCGCCGCCGACCCGACCTGCTATTCGTCCCGTCGCACGTGATTCCCCTGGGCTGCCCGGTTCCCGCGGTCGTGACGATCCACGACGTGGGCTATCTCTGGAACCGTTCGGCGTACACTCCGCTCGCCTGGGTACTTTTGCACCTCGGCACGCTGCAAAACGCGCGTTCGGCGCGTCGGATCGTCGCCGATTCGCGGGCGACCGCCCGCGACCTGATCGCCCATTTCGGCGTGCCGCCAGAGAGGATTCAGGTGGCCTATCTCGGTGGT
>JBOGTX010000593.1:0-5340 GCA_050695695.1 Chloroflexota bacterium | reverse complement strand
CGTTGATCGTGATAATCGCCATGCTCAGGTCCACCAGCTCCTTCTCCGTGAAGTGCGCGCGGGCTACCTCGTACACGTCATCCGGGGCGTGGCCCTGGCTGATCAATGTCAGCGCTTCGGTCCAGGCCAGGGCCGCCCGCTCGCGCTCGGTGTAAAACGGCGTCTCGCGCCAGGCGACGAGCTCGCACAAGCGTTGCTCGCTTTCACCCCGTGCCCGCGCGTCCTTCGTGTGCATGTCGATGCAGTAAGCGCAGCCGTTGATCTGCGAGGCGCGCAGCTTGACGAAATCGACCAGCGAGGGCTCGAGCCCACTCTGATGAACGTATTCCTCCAACCCGCGCATCGCCCCGAAAACGCCCGGGGCGACCTTGCCGTACTCGATCCGTGGCTCCATCTAAATCCTCCATCCTATGTTCGCCGACTCGATCTCGGTCGAAACCGGTACCGTTGGTTCGTTATGGCTATCCCGGCAGGGGGGTGCTTTGGGGCCGGCGGGGCAGCAAAACGCCCGAGTGAGGATCGTTTCTTGGTCACGCGCGCGATCCCACCCGAAGGGCCGGTCGGGCCGCGGTCGTGGGAGCCGCATTCACCCCATCGGAAGAAATGAGCGTCTCCCGCGCCGCCTGAATGGCTCGCCAGATGCGCTCCGGGCGTAGCGGCATATCCACATGGCGAATCCCCAGCGGGGACAACGCGTCCATCACCGCGTTGACGACCGCGGGTGCCGAGCCCATCGTCGCCAGCTCGCCCACTCCCTTCGCCCCGAGTGGGTTGACCGGGGTGAGGGTCTCGGTGCGGGCGGTCTCGAACGAAGGCAGGTTCTCGGCGATCGGCACCGGGTAGTCCATTAACGAGCCGGTGATCAACTGCCCTTCCTCATCGTAGCACTCCTCCTCGAAGAGCGCCTGGGCGATCTGCGAGCGAACGCTGTGTGGATTCTGGGTTGACGTGTACACGCTCACGCCCCGGTTCGCGGAATCCGGCTCGGCGAGGACCGACCGCGGCTCGAGCGAGATCGATGCCAGTCGCTGGTTCTTGAGTATCTGGTGAACGACGATGTCTGCCTCGGCGAAGGCGCGGTCCGAATCGCCGGCCTGGCGGGTCCAGGTGAAGGCCACGTTGTTTGGGACGTTGTCGTAGAGCCGGGGCGCGCCGGGCTGCACCGCCTCACGAGCATCGGTGACCGCGGGGAGTGGCTCGTAGTCCACCGCGATCCGCTCGAGGGCGTCTTCCGCGATGGCTCGGCTCTCGGCCACGACAACCGCCAGGGCCTGCCCAACGTGCCGGACCCGGTCGATTGCCAGGGGATAGATGGCCACCGGGGCCATCCCCTTCGGGCCGCCGCCCCCTTCGCCCGCTCCGAATGGCATGGGCCCGGCCAGCGCTCGAAATTCCTCACCGGTCATGACCGCGATCACGCCCGGAAGCCGCGCCGCGGCGCTCACATCGACGCTCTTGATCCGGGCGTGACCGTACGGGCTGCGCACGAGCGCCATGTAGGCCAGACCCCGCGGCTGGATGTCGTCGACCTACATTCCATCCCCGGTGATGAGTCGAGGATCCTCTTTGCGCCTGACGCGGGCGCCCATCAGCTTGCTATACACCACGTTTTGCCTCCTGTGATTCCCACGAATCGGGCGAGGCCAAGGCCATTCTCGATTCCGCGATCCCAGCTCTGACAGCCGACGACCGTTCGTTTGGCCACGATGCCAAAGAGCTGATCCAGGCTGGGACACAATTCGTTGACGTCGCGACGGCCGCATTCGCGGCCGCCTGCTGGAAGCTAAGGTGCTTGCACAAAATAACCATAGCAATTTTGACCGAGTTGTCGCAGACTTGAGGCATGAGTGACGTTGATCAGATGGCGCTCAAGCGTCGATTCGAGGTGTTGGCGCCGAGTCTGGATGAGCGGATGCGCCGGCTGGTCGCCGCGGCCGAGGCCGTGGCCATCGGCTGGGGAGGCGTCAGTCGCGTGTCCCAGGCGACCGGGGTCTCCCGTCGAGTGATCAGCCAGGGGATCAAGGAGCTGCAGGAGCCCAAGGCGGGGCTGGCCGGGCGGATCCGGCGGCCGGGGGGCGGACGCAAGCGCACGGTGGAGCATGACCCGACCGTGCTGGCGGATCTCGAGCGGCTGGTCGAGCCGCTGAGTCGGGGAGATTCGGAATCGCCCTTGCGCTGGACGTGCCAGAGTTTGCACCGCTTGGCGGAGGAGCTCAACCGGCAGGGGCACCCGACAAGTCATCGGATGGTGGGAGACCTGCTGCGGACGCTCGGCTACCGCCTGCAGGCGAACCCCAAGACCTGGGAGGGCGGGAACCATCCGGATCGCAACGCGCAGTTTGAGCACCTCAATGGCACGGTGGCGGCGTACCTGGCGGCGGGCGATCCGGTGATCTCGGTCGATACCAAGAAGAAAGAGTTGGTGGGGGACTTCAAGAACGGCGGGCGCGAACTGCGGCCGAAGGGCGATCCCGAACCGGTGCGGGGGCATGATGTCGTCATTCCCGAACTGGGGCGGGCGAATCCCTACGGGGTTTACGACCTCGCCCAGAACGCGGGCTGGGTCAGTGTCGGCACCGACCACGACACCGCCTCGTTCGCCGTCGAGAGTATCCGCCGCTGGTGGCAGTCGATGGGCGTCGCGCAGTACGCGAAGGCACAGCGCCTGCTGATCACGGCCGATGGCGGAGGGAGCAACGGTCGTCGGGTGCGGCTGTGGAAAGTCGAGTTGCCAAAGCTGGCGGACGAGACCGGGTTGGCCATTGCGGTCTGTCACCTGCCCCCGGGGACGAGCAAATGGAACAAGGTGGAGCATCGCCTGTTCTCGTTCATCAGCCAGAATTGGCGGGGTAAGCCGCTGGTGAGCCACGACGTCATCGTGAATCTGATCGCCGCGACCACGACGCACACTGGCCTCACCGTGCGCTCTCAACTTGATCCCTCTCCCTATCCGGCCGGACGGAACGTGTCCGATCAGGACATGGCCGACGTCCAGCTGCGACCAGATGACTTCCACGGCGAATGGAACTCCACCATCCTGCCGAGAAGCACTTCAGATTGAGATGGTTATTTTGTGCAGGGCCCTAAGTGAGGGCCGCCTCGACGGCCGCTCTCCCCCGCCCGAGCGAGCCAGGGATCCAGGCGGTCTCGCTGCCGCTGGCGGACCAATTGACCGAATTCGAGCGCCAAAGCCTGGGCTCTCTGGATTTCTCCGTCGGCCTGGAGGAGGTGGGCGCGATAGAGGCGCTCGTGGTCACGCAGGCCGTCTTCGGCGTGAAGCAAGAGCCAGCGCGCCTGACGCGGGGAGAGGATCGGGGTCGGAGCGGGTGGTGGAGGACCAACGTTCTCCCCGCGAACTCGGCGTCCGGGAGGTCCCTTTCGACCCGGCTCTGGTCGCCAGCGGGCGACGAAGCGGCGCACCAGCGAGGCGGCGCCTTGGAAACCGCGCGCCTGGAGGTCGCGCCAGAGTTGGAGGGAGTTGTGCCATCCCTCGGCCCAGCGCTCCCGAAGATGGGGCTCGTAGGGATCGAGAATCGAAGGGCGACGTGGGGAGGGTGCCCGCTCGGGGAAGCTCCCCGCGCGCAGGAAGCGGCGAACCGTCTTCCGCCCGATTCCCACCTCCCGCGCGATCTGGCTCACGAGAAATCCTTGCTGGTGCAACGCCACCACCGCCGCATAGCGCTCCCGACGCCCTGCTCGGTGAAGCTCTTTCTCCGCCTCTTCCCGCGTAGCAGGTCGGCGCGGCGCGGTCAGCGCGGCGGGTACGGACGTGTTCTCCGATCCTGCCCGAAGGGGTGGGGGTGTCGTCGATCGATCAACGGCCGCGGCTGCTTCCTTAAGGATGCTCCGTTTGCGCCCCAGAACCCGCTCGAGGGTCTCCCCACTGTTCATCAAGAGGTGAAATCGGTCCGCCACCTGGATCGCGTCGGGTGCCCCTTGGCGCGCTCCGTCCGCATACGCTCCTCCCCGGTCCCGCGCGATGAACTCAACGCCGGGATGGGCGTTCAACCACGCCGCGAAACTCGCCGCGGTGCGATCGTCGAGCAAATCCACCGGGCGATGCCGCTCCAAATCGACGAGGATTCACCCATAGGTTTGGCCCCGCTTGCGCGCCCAATCGTCGACGCCCAGAACGCGCGGCGTCTCGAACTCGGGGGAGGGCGCGGAATGGAGTAGACGGAGAATGGTGGCCCGACTTCCAATCACGCTCCGCTGCTGGGCCAGACGGGCCCCACCCGATCCTCCCGCCTCGAAGCCAAAGTCCTCCAACGCTCGCCGCTGGGCGTGGGTCCGGCGGGCGTAGGCCGCGGTGAGCCGAGGGAAGCGCTCCGCGAAGACCCGCCGCGGGCAGTCACGGTTCCCGCAGCGAAAGCGCCGCACCCTCAGACGCAGGCGGACCGTGCGCTCACCCACGGGAAGATCCACGAGGGTTCGTTCGTACTGGCTCTGGATCCGCGCCGACCGGCGCTGGCAGATCGGACAGATCGCGGTGCGTCGCGCTGGGACGACGACGAGGATGACCTGATCGTCTTCGATGACGACTTGAAGGAGGCGGAAACCAGCCAAGTACGGGATGAGGGCGGAAAGGCGCACGGGGGAAACTCCTGATTCGTTAACGCTCGTTGAGCCGTTTCGTCAGGTATTCTGCCACAATCTCACCCATCGCGTCAGCGAGACTGAGCAAGAGCCCATTATCGCTGCGCAGTAACAGCGCGGCGACCGCCCCGTGATGCCGGCCCTCCTGACGGTCGTGCATCAGATTCATCCACAACGGACCGTGCCGGTTCCTTGCGTCGTGACTGACCACGCACTCCATTTCCTCCACCATCGCGACATCGACGGCGCCATCGTAACGCAGGCGGAACCGGCCGACAGCATGCACGTTCGCCCGCTCCATCGCATCGAGCTGATCGCGGTGCTCCCACTAATCGATCGTCCGGTACGGCCTGGCCCACGACGGGTAGCCGGATCTCCACGAGATCGCTCAGGTCAAGCGGCTCATCCACCTTTCCTGGATCAATCACCTTGATCTCCTTCCGGATGTCCGCGCGGATGAATCCCACCACCGTTGCCACTGCTCCACGATCGCCTCAATCTGCTCGGCAGTCTGGACCACCGCGATTAGAGACTGACCAAAACAAAGCGCTATGGCGACGACTGCGTTCCCTCGACCAGCACCGGATCCGCGCGGTACAACGTGGGGAAGACCTGTTTCAGCTCCTCTAGCTTCGGCAGGTCGTTGATGACGATGTAAGGGTCGGTCGGATTCCGGGTCAGGAAGTCCTGGTGGTAGCTCTCGGCTGGATAGAACGTCCGCCCCGGCTCGATGGTGGTGACGAT
>JBOGTX010000592.1:0-1579 GCA_050695695.1 Chloroflexota bacterium | reverse complement strand
GCTCGAGAGCGGCCGGCCGGAGCCTTGGGCGTGGGGAGCGGACACGGGTGAACGAGGCGATCGGCCAGATTCTGTCAGGAGCGAGTATCGCCTCGATCCTGCTGCTGGTCGCACTCGGGCTCGCGATCATTTACGGCACCATGGGTGTCATCAACCTCGCGCACGGCGATTTCCTCATGGTCGGTGCGTACGTGACGTGGTTTATTCAGACATATCTCGGGGTCGGCATCGTCATCGAGCTGATCCTGGTGTTCATCAGCGTCGCCGCGCTCGGCTGGCTCTGCGAACGATCAATCATCCGTTTCCTTTACCGGCGACCATTGGACACCATGCTCGCCACGTGGGGATTGGGACTCATTCTGAAGCAGGCCATCCGCCTCGGCGTCGGGCCGCGCCTCCGCTACGTAAAAATTCCGCCTGCATTGGTGCCGCCGGTGCACATTCTCGGCACCACGCAGGCGAGCTTCCGCGTGTTCATCTTCGGGCTCACTGTGGCAATCCTGATCGCGACCTACCTGCTGATATACCGGACCCGCTTCGGGATGCGGGTCCGCGCGGTGACCCAGAATCCGGAGATCGCGAAGTGCTTCGGCATCAATGCATCGCAAGTATACGCGCTGACCTTTGCCTATGGCTGCGGCCTCGCGGGGCTCGCGGGGGCGCTGGTCGCGCCGATCAAGAGTGTTTATCCGGACATGGGGCTGGGCTTCGTGGTGAACGCCTTCATGGTGGTCGTCATGGGCGGCGTGCAGACGCTGTTCGGCACGGTGGCTAGTGCCGCGATCCTCGGTGAACTTTCCGGCTGGCTGGCCTTTGTCCTCGATGACACCATTGCCCAGGTGATCGTCTTCACCCTGATCATCGTGGTCATCCGCTTCCGGCCCGAGGGGCTGTTCACGCTCCACGTGCGTCGGGCGTAGCGCTCCATGCGAGGACAGGGCCATCCGCGTATTCTGCTGATCGAATTCGTCGTCCTGGCGGCGGCCGTCCTGCTGGTGCCGCTGGTGATCGACAACGCGTATCTGCTCAACAAGGTCGATCGCTACCTGATCTTCGCGATCCTGTCGGTCGCACTCAGCCTTTCATGGGGATACACGGGCATTCTCAATCTCGGCCAGGCGGTAAGCTTCGGGCTCGGAGCGTACTGCATGGCGATGAGTCTGACGCTCGGCGCAGTACCGGCCAATTCCGGGACGCACGGGATTCCCCAGTTCATGGTCTATAACAACCTTACGTCCCTGCCGTGGTTCTGGGTGCCATTCCACTCCTACACATTCGGTATCTTCGCGGCGGTAGCCGTCCCGGTCGTGTTTTCGCTCTTTGTCGGCTGGTTCGTGTTCCGCGCGCGGGTGACCGGCGTCTATGTCGCGATCATCACCCTGGCGATGATCGTCGTGATCAACCTCCTGATCATCGATCAGCAGCATTACACCAACGGGTCCAACGGCCTCACCACGCTGGCGCCGCTCACCGTCCTGGGCGCCGACTTCGATCCCTACAGTCTCGCCACTTACTATCTGGTCGCGGCGTCTCTGATCGTGGCGCTGCTGATTGGGCTCTTCGTCATCCGCAGCAAGAC
>JBOGTX010000591.1:0-4862 GCA_050695695.1 Chloroflexota bacterium | reverse complement strand
CATCAACCTGGATCTGTTCAAGGCCGCCGGGATCCCCGAGCCGCCGACCTACGGAAGCACCTGGGACGACGTACGAAGCTGGGCGAACAAGCTCAGCAAGGGGCCGAAGGACAGCCGCGAGGTGTATGGCTACTACTCCGGCATCACCGGGATCATGCCCATCACCGACGCGGTCCGATCTTTTGGCGGCGATCTGGTGGGCAAGGATGGCGTGACCAGCCTGGTCGACTCACCGGAGTTCTCGGACTGGTTGAACTGGAATTACCAGATCGTGGTTCAAGACAAAGTCCATCCCTTCAGCCAGGCGATTCCGAACGGCGACCTCGCCGCGATCTTTGCCGCCCAGAAGGTAGCGATGATCCACGTGCAGCGCTACTTCCAGTTCGCAGCCCGCAACGCGGTGAAGGACAAGTTCCAGTTCACCTCGATCCAGCTTCCGCGTGGACCGAAGGCGATCGGCTGGCTCTCGGCGATCGACACCCACAGCGCGACTTCGGCCTCCAAGCACAAGGACGAGGCGTTCTCGCTGATCTACGCCCTCGCGGACAAGCGGTTCGCGTACCTCTGCGGAAAGTTCCAGGGATACCTGACCGGGCGCAAAGACAATCTCGAAGACCTCGGTCCGTACGCTCAGGACCACTTCATCCAGCTCCAGCAGAAGTGCACCGAACAGGAGGCGCGGCTCTGGCGAGCCAAGAACCTGCGCGCCTACGAGTTCGAGACCGCGCTGAACAACACCCTCGACCTCGTCTGGCTCGGCAAGCGCCAGCCGGATAAGAGCTTCACCAACGACCTGAAGAAGGCGCTCGACGAGGTGCTCAACAAGCCGGCCTAGGCTGGCCGGAGCGCTTCCACCTGGCGGGCGGAT
The DNA here is from genome assembly GCA_050695695.1 of Chloroflexota bacterium. Lineage (GTDB taxonomy): Bacteria > Chloroflexota > UBA6077 > FW602-bin22 > CADDYW01 > JAJPKB01. Next base: position 3,994 of record JBOGTX010000591.1, on the reverse strand, counting down.
TGGATCATCGGCCCTCGGTGTCCAGATCAAGAGTCAGCGAAGGATTGGTGCATGGCAACCGCGAGCTACTCCACCAGAAACGCGGCCGGACTCGCCGCCTCGCGCGGCATGAGCGCGGCCCAACGTCGGGAAGCGATCCAGGGCTTTCTCTTCATCTCGCCCTGGATCGTCGGATTCCTCGCCTTTACCGCCTACCCGATGGCCGCCTCGTTTTATTACAGTTTCACCGAATACAAGATCCTCGGCAGTCCGACCTGGATCGGCCTGCGCAACTACATCTACGCCTTTACCGGCACGCCGTTCCAGGGCGGGGGCGATCCCCTCTTCTGGCTCGCCCTGCTCCGCACCGTGACCTGGGTCGTCGTCCTGGTCCCGATCGGCGTGCTCGGCTCGCTCCTGGCCGCTATCCTTCTCAACCGGGGCATCAAGGGGACCTCGATTTTCCGCACCTGCTTCTTCCTTCCCTCGCTGACGCCAATCGTCGCGGCGGCGCTGCTCTGGGCCTGGATCCTCCAGCCCGACATCGGCGTGCTCAACAGCGTGATCCAGAGCGTGGCCGGCGTCAAAGGCCCGAACTGGCTCTACAGCCTCACCTGGTCGATGCCGGCGATGATCATGATCGCGCTCTGGACCAGCGTCGGCGGCGACCGCATGATTATCTTCCTGGCCGGCCTCCAGGGGATTCCGATGGAGGTGTACGACGCCGCGAAGACCGATGGCGCCAACGCGTTCCAGCGCTGGTTGCACGTCACGGTGCCGTTGATCTCGCCGGCGATCCTTTTCAACCTCGTGCTCGGCATCATCTCGAGCTTTCGGGTGTTCGCGCTGGCATTCGTGACGACCGGCGGCGGCCCGGCCTACGCGACTTACTTCTACGCCCTGCACCTCTACATCCAGGCGTTCAGCAGCTTCGACATGGGCTACGGCTGCGCCCTCGCCTGGATCCTGTTCGCGATCGTTCTCAGCGTCACGATGCTTCAGATCAAGCTCTCCAATCGCTGGGTCTACTACGAGAGCATGCGTTGAGCCAACCGGGAGAGTGAAGAGATGAGCGCATCCGCGCTAGGCGAGGTTCGGCGCCGTCGCTCCGGTGGATTTCTCGTTGGGCAGGGCGCCCTCTACCTGATGACGATCGTCCTTTCGCTGATGTTCCTGTTTCCATTCGCCTGGACGGTCAGCAGCTCGCTCAAAACGGCGGTCGAAGTGACCGCGTACCCGCCCGCGCTCGTCCCAAACGTGATCCAATGGGGTAACTACTACGAGACCTGGACGAGCATCCAGTTCGGCACCTTCTTCGAGAACAGCTTGATCGTCGTCTCGCTCACTTTGATCGGGGGCACCGCCAGCGCGTTCGTCGTCGCCTACGGCTTCGCGCGCTTCCGCTTTCCCGCCCGCGGCGCGATCTTCGCCCTCTGCCTGAGCACGATGATTCTGCCGCCCGAGGTCACGATCATTCCGCTGTTCATCGTCTTCAAGCAGGTCGGCTGGCTCGACACCCTCAAGCCATTGATCGTGCCGTCGTTCTTCGGTGGAGGCGCGTTCAGCATTTTCCTGCTTCGTCAGTTCATCCTGACGCTGCCGTTCGAGCTCGACGAAGCCGCGATGATCGACGGCGCGAGCCGGCTGCGCGTCCTTTTGAGTGTCATCTTGCCGAATTCGAAGCCGGCCCTGGCTACCGTCGCGATCTTCAGCTTCATTTTCAATTGGAACGACTTCTTCGGCCCGTTGATCTTTCTGAACTCGCGCGAGAACTTCACGATTCCGCTGGGCCTCTACTCGCTCAAGTCCTACGCCGGCGATCCCGGCGAGCCCAAGGACCAACTTCTCATGGCCGGCAGCGTGATCGCGACGTTGCCGATCATCATCGTCTTCTTCGCGGCCCAGCGCTATTTCATCCAGGGAATCGTGACGAGTGGATTGAAAGGATAAAGTAGCCGTTGAGCTGGACCTCCCCGCGGAATCGCGGCGCCTTTCCGGGACGTGAGCCGTTCTGGCGCGACCGCTATCAGTTCCTGCGCGGCCTGCCGGAGAATCTGCGCGTTCTGCTTCCGCCCGAGCGGCGCGACTTCACCGAGAAGCAGCGCGGCGGCCTGACTCAGATCTACTTCGCGGATCCAGCCACCCACTTCGAGGCCTGGTTCCACTGGCGCAGCAGTCGCCTGGAGCTCGGCCTTCACTTCGAGAAAAGCCCGCCCGAAAACGACGCGCTGTTCGACGCCTTCGACCGACGGATCGTCGAGATCAAGTTCGAGCTGGGCGACTCGATCGAGCTCGAGCGCTGGGAAAAGGGCTGGGCGCGGATCTACGAGACCTGGCCCTGCGAAAAGATCGACGGAGCTTTCCAGGAGCGCATGACCGAGCGCTTCGCGCGCGTCATCGGCGTCCTGCAACCGATGCTGGAGGATGCCCGAGACGACACGGTCCTCGAGCCAGCCTGGCGCATCACCGCCGGTCGAAGCTTATCTCGCTTGAGAAGCACCGAGAATGCGCCGAGCGCGCGGAGAAGACGTCTCGACCCCGACTAGAGGTAGTTTGTTGAACTCGGCAGAATCGCCGATGACCGTCATCGTCGGGGCAGACACGGGGGTCTGCCCGCGGTCCCGGCGCCCTTCGCGGCAGGTTCCAGGGCAGACACGGGGGTCTGCCCCTACCGGGTTCCGATTGGGCAAACGCCGCGATCTGCCTCCCTGGTTGTGAATCACACGGCTACTTCGGAAATCTCGGCAGAACCTCGACGGTGGCGATCGGACTGGATCGCTCGCCGATCTCGAGCTGGTCTCCGACCCGGATGCCGCTTGCCGTGCCCACCAGAACGCTCAGTCGCGCCCCGATCGGCGTCGCTTGAGCCTCGGCGTAGGCTAATCCGATCGGCAGGCTGTCAAATCGGGGCTGGCTCGTCACCAGTCCGACGCAGGTACCCGAGGGGGCGATCAGCGGGTCCCCTTCCCGCGGCAGCGCCACGACTGGCGCCACCACCTGAAACCGAGCGATCGCCCGGGGCGGCGGGTACGGCAGCGAGAGCAGGGCGGCGCGGCCGACGAAGAACGGCTTGTGAAGCCGAGCCAGCTCGCCGTAGCCGGCTTGCACCGGCGAGATCTGAAGCTCACCGTTCAGCTCGTGACCATCCCAGGGAAGGCCAGCCGCGACGCCGTCGGCGCGGAAGGCATCCCAGCCGACCGGTCGAACCCCCTGATCTGCCCCCCGGGCCAGGACAGCATCCCAGAGCGCCTCGACGGCCGAGGGCGACACGAAGATCTCATAGCCGTGAGGCTGGCCAGTGTGACCGGTCCGGGCGACCATCGCCTCGATGCCGGCCAGGCGAGCGAACGCCAGGGTAAAGCGGCGGATTCGGCCAACCTTCCGGCGGTCGTCCGGGTTATCGGCGAGCGCGCGCAGGACGTTCAGCGCGTTAGGGCCGGCCAATCCGACGATCGCCCGTGCCGTCGCATCAGCCGCGTTCCGAAGGTCGCGGATCCGGAGCTGCGTCGGCAACCCTCGCGTCGGCACCGCGTCGTCGATCCGGCAGCGGTGGGCCAACGCCTCGCCCAGCCAGCGCGCGACCCGTGGCGAGCGCGTTGGCGCCGTCGTGAGGAGATATCGGTCGCGATCGACGCGGTACAGCAGCGCGTCTCCGATCAGGCTTCCCTCGGGATCGAGCAAGAATGTGTATTGCGCCGCGTTCTGGGCGAGGAAGGCCACGTCGTTCGCCGTCACGAGATCGAGGAATCGCACCGCGTCTGGCCCGGAGATCTCGAGGACGCCAAGCGACGTCTCGTCGATCAGGCCCGCCGTCTCGCGCAACGCCTTCAGCTCGGCCGCGGCGTCGCCGTACGACCGCGGCATGGTCCGGCCTTCGGGTAGATCGCTCGGCGCGGTGGGCTGCCGCGACCGGAGCAATGAGGTGGCCGGTGGCACGTCGGGATACTCGCACTTTGGCGGGGCGGCCCGGGGACCGAGCCGCTCGACGAGAACCGGTTGACCGATGAAGTAGGGC
>JBOGTX010000590.1:0-5932 GCA_050695695.1 Chloroflexota bacterium | reverse complement strand
GTGCTGGCCGCTCTGGTGAATCGAATCGAGGTAGCTGGCGCGGGACTCTCGATCGTAGCCGGCCTCCGGCTCGTCGAGCAACAGCTCGGAGAAGCCGATGATCGCGTTCAGCGGCGTGCGGAGCTCGTGGCTCATGTTCGCGAGGAACTCGCTCTTCAGGCGGCTCGCCCGTTCGAGCTCCTGGTTCGTGCGCTGGAGCTGTTCGACGAGCTCGCGCTGGCGCGCGAAGAGTTCGGCGCGGTGCAGCGCCAGCGCGCTCTGTTCCGCGAGCAGCGCGAGCAAGCTGAGATCGTCGGCCGCGAAGAGCGCGCCTCGCGGTAGAAAAGTGACCAGAACGCCCCAGTTCCGATCCTTGGTGGCCACCGGCACCGCGAGCACGCTGTTGGCGCCCGCCGATCGCGCGAGCTGGCGGTCCTCCTCGCCCAGCTCGTCGACGCTCCGGGCGGCCGATGGTCGGCCGTCGCGCCACGCCCGACCGATCACGCCATCGTTCGGCGCAAGCCCCGTCGGCGCCACCAGGCCCGGGCTCGCCGCTCGCACGACCAGTCGCCGCGTGTCGTCGTCCCAGAGCGCCACCAGGGCGCCGGCCCCACCGGCCACCCGAACCGCCACCGGGCACAGGTGCTCCACCGCCTCGAAGGCGCGCTGGTCGATCCTGAGCCCCCCGATGTCCTTGAGGAATCGATGGAGCTCGGAAAGCTGCCAGGCCTGACGGAGCCAGGTCGGCGGCAGAAAGCCGAGAAAGTAGCTCACCACCGCGAAAAACGCCAGCAGGCTGATGATCGGACTGTTCAGCGTCGTGTCTCCGGGCAGCACCGCGTCGAGACCGGCCAGGATGATGACCAGCGCGATCAGAGCGGAGCCGCAGGCCGCGAGACGCAGGCGCCACCGGGTGACACCACGAGTCTTGAGCGCGCCCTGAACGAACGCGAGCGCCGAGCCCCCCTCGACGACCGCGAAAAACGCGACGACGGCGGTCGTCAGCCACGGCGGCCGCGGTGATGGGCCAAGGGTCAACGCGGCCCATGACAGCACTGTCCCCCCGGCGGCGATCGCCTGGATGACCCGCGGCAGCGATCGGAAGTGTCCGACCAATCGCAGCAAGAGAAACGGCTGCACGATCAGCAGAGCCCGGGTCACCTCGGTCAGGGGCGCCGACGAGATCGGATCGATCTCCATGGCCGCTCCGAGGATGACGATCAGTCCGAGCGAGCTGAAGGTGAGCGCGATGTCCAGCCGGGCGCGATCGCGATGATGAAGAAAATCCGCCACCGTCCAGCCGGCGATCAGGACGAGGCCGAGCCGCGTCACGACGGATACCAACTGCTCCGTGGCGTCCTCCTCCCACGGCGACGAGCGATCGGGGCCCTGCCAGGTTCTGTCTACCAAGGGTCCCGTCGCCGCCCTCGAGGGCGGGCGCGGGGACGCCTGGCTGAAGCCAGCGGCACGCCGTGCCGCGCGATTGGGGCTTGAGCCCCTCGGCCCCGCGCCTGCCTCTCAAGACAGCGATGTCGTTTGGCAAACCGAACCTGGTCTACCCAGCCTCGCTGACAGCGGCGTGACAACGGGCGCTCGCCGCCCGCCTTCAAGCCACACCCGATGATAGAGGCCATACGTGCAGGCGTCAAGCCTGCCGTCACCGCGCCGCGCGCCCACGGTCATGTGGCAAGGGATCATCGTAACATTCAAATAATTGAAGTTATACTTCAAACTATTGACATGAACATCGATGATGCGTATACTCGCCTTCAGATGAGTTAACCCCACCCGTGGCGAGGAGGAAAGCGACGGCATGCCAGACGTCTTGGGGCGTTGTCCCTTTTGCGGCGAAGAGCTCGAAGTTCGCCGCCTGCAGTGTCCGGGCTGTCAGACAACGATCGAGGGGACTTTTTCCGTCGGGCGTTTTCAACGGCTCTCTCCGGAGCAGCTCGCGTTTCTCGAGGTCTTCATCAAGAACCGAGGCGTCATTCGCGAGGTCGAAAAGGAGCTGGGCAAGTCGTATCCGACCATCCGCGGCTGGCTCGACGACTTGATCCGCACTCTTGGCTACGAAGTCGGCGAAGAGGCGATTCCCCCCGAGCCGACCGACGATGCCGAGCGCCGACGTGACGCCCTCGAGCGACTGAAGAACGGCGAGATCAGCGCCGAGCAAGCGCTGAAGATGCTCAAACGGTGACCGGAGGAGACATGGCTCTCGAAAGCGAGCGGATCCAGATTCTGAAGCTGGTGGAGTCGAAGCAGGTGACGCCCGACGAAGGGGCTCGCCTGCTCGCCGCGCTGGCCGCGGAGCGACGCGTGCCGGAGCCGCTCCGTTGGCGGTCGGAACGGCCAGCGACGGACGGGCGCTGCCTCCGGCTCCAGGTCCAGGAGCCAGGGCGCCAGAACGTCAATCTCGCCCTTCCCCTCGCCGCCATCCCGGCGATCCTGCGCGTCACCAGGCGGTGGGTGCCCGCCGAATACCACGACGTGCTGGACACTGCCCTGGCGGCGGTGAACGCCGACTTTCGCGGTGAGCTGCTGCGGGTCGAGGAGCCGGGCGGCCAGCACATCCACATTTGGATCGAGTGAGAGGAGAAACGAGCGTGCCAACCGAAGCTTTTGCTGCCCGGGCGACGCCGGGGTCAGACCAGCTCGACACCACATCGGTCATCGACCAGACCTTTTCGGTCGGCAGCCATTGCCGGCTCGTCGTCGAGAATCCGCGTGGTCAGATCCACGTGACCGGTTGGGATCGCCCCGAGATCCACCTCCAGGCCACCAAACTGGCGGAGGGGTCGAGTCTCGCGCGCTTCAACGCGACCCGCGTCGACGTCAGTCACGACGGCAGCGTGGTCATCGCCCGCACGATCCTCGACGGCGGCGCGCCGCTGCGCGACCGAGGCATCTGGGATGACCTCGCCGCGGACGCCTTCCACGCGTTCGCCGACTTGCTCCGCAACACGTCGATGCCGGCGGAGGTCCGCTACGAGATTCAGGTGCCGCGCCACGCCGACCTCGAGCTGCACGCGGTGACCAGTCAGATCAGCGTCGACGGGGTTCGCGGCACGGTCCGCCTCTCGAACGTCAGCGGCACCGAACGGCTGGACCGGGTCCAGGGAGACCTGATCCTCTCGACGGTGAGCGGAGCGATCGACGCGCGTCACGTCGAGGGCTACCTCGACGCCCGGTCGGTCAGCGCGAGCATCCGGGTGGGCGGACGATTGGATATCATCAAGGCGAACTCCGTCTCCGGCTCGTTGGAGCTGGTGACACCCCTGGTGGCGTCGGGACACTACGACCTCCACACGGTGAGCGGCAGTGTCACTCTTCGGCTGCCCGCGGACGCCGCGGCGGCGATCACCGCGCAGGGCGTCAGTGTTGCAGTCACGAGCGACCTCCCGTGTCAGGTCCTCCAGGACGCCCGGCGCCCGGGCTCCCGCCGGTGGCAGGGCCAGCTCAACGGCGGCGGCGCCGCGGTGACCTTTCGCACGGTGAGCGGACACCTTTACCTGACGTACCCGGCCGAGCCGATCGGGTCAGCCGACGCCCGGCCGACAATGCCGCCCGAGCCGGCCACCGACGGCGACCAGGCTCCGGCGACGCCAATCGAGCCTGTCTCGGCCACCAGCGAAGGAACCGGCCCGGATCTGCCGACCGGCGACAACCTGCCGCCGAGCGCTAACCCCGCCACCGGGGAAAGCGAGCAGCTTCGGATTCTCCGCGCGCTCGAGCGCGGGGAGCTCGCGGTGGACGACGCGCTCAAGCAGCTCGAGGAACTTCGTGGCTGAGAAGTCAGCTCATCATCCTGAGCTATCACCAATGATGGAAAGCGAGCACGACAACCATGAGTCAGAAAGACTTCGATCTTGGCGACGCACGGTCGGTCGAGATCAGCGTGGATGGTGACGCGACGATCACCGGCGGGGAGGAGCGAGTTGCCACTCTGAGCGATGACGAGGGCGACTCGGACTCCGCCTCGATCGAGACCTCCGACGGGACGGCTCGATTGCGCGTCAAGGGCGACGCGCGAATCCAGGTGCCCCGGAACCTCGCGGTGCGCGTCGAGAACGCCAACGGCGACCTTCGGGTCAGCGGACTCGCCGCCGGCCTCGAGGTCGGTCGGGCAAGCGGCGACACCCAGTTGCGAGACATTCGGGGCGGGGTCCATCTCGGGCGTCTGGCCGGCGACGTCCAGATCCGCTCGGTTCAGGGAGGGGTAAGCTGCGACGAGCTGGCCGGAGACTTGAGCGTCGGGTCAATCGACGGAGACCTGACCTGCGGCGTGATCTCCGGGAATGCCCGCGTCGAGCAGCTCTCCGGCTCGGTCACGCTGTCCGCCACGGTGAACGGCGACGTCACCCTCGCCGGGTTGGGCGGCGCCGCCATGATCTCGGCGGTGAACGGCGACCTGAGCGTCGCGGGCTGCCGCGCGTTCGAGGCGGGCGCGGTGGACGGCGACCTGCGGCTGGAAGACATTCGGGAAACCGCCTCGATCGAAAGCGTGGTTGGCGACGCGGCCGTCGACGACTGTCGCGGTCTGGTGACCCTCAAGCGGGTCGGCGGCGATCTGCGGGCGCGGGGTCTGCCCGGCGGACTATCGGCGCCGGCGATCGGCGGTGACCTCCGCCTCCACACGCCATTTTCGCCCGGTTGCACCTACGACGCCCGCTGCGAAGGCGCCGCGAATGTCACCCTCGCCAGCCATCCCGACTGGACGTCGGCATCGTTCGTCCTGCACTGCGACCAGGGCCGCATTCAGGTCGGGGTTCCCCTGCAAGACGTCGTGCGCGAGCCGCTCGAGCTGCGGGGTCGGCTCGGGGCCGGCGAGGCGAAAGTCCACCTCGAAAGCGGGCGGCGGATTCGGCTCGCCGCGAGGGATCAGACTCCGGGCGTCGAAGGGATGATGGACGACGTCCTCGGCGGCATCGAAGCGGGGATGCACGAGGTCTTCGGCGCCTTCGAGGGCGGGCGCTCGGGCCGATTCGAGCGGCGCATGCGCCAGATGAACGAGCGCTTCGCGCGCGCCGGCGAGGACGTCAGCCGCCGCATGGCCGAGAAGTTCGAGCAGCGCGCCCAGGAGCTCGCCCGCCGTGCCGAGGAGATGGCCCAGCGCGCCGCCGAGATGGCGGCGGCCGAGGCGACGCGCCGAACCGAAAGGCCCGGCGGCTGGGGCTGGCGAGGTGGCCCGGGTCGAGGCTGGGGGGGTGGCGCCTGGTGGGGACGCGGCGCCCCCCAATCCCCGGCACCGCCTTCGGCGCCGCCCCCGCCGAAGCCTCGGGCAACCGAGGAAGAGCGCCTGAGCGTCCTGCGCATGCTCGCCGAGGGGAAGATTTCCGCAGAACAGGCGGCGCGGCTGCTCGAGGCGCTCGGAGGGTAGAGAGGTTTCCCTCATCCCCTTATACCCCCTCTCCCAGTGCGCGGGAGAGGGGTCTTACAAGCAGCAGCAACTGCTAAGACCCTTCCCCCGCGCACTGGGGAAGGGGTAGGGGATGAGGGAGGCCCCCGGTGCTATCCGTCCTGCGCCAACGCGACTACGCTCTGCTCTGGACGGGCGGGCTCGTCTCCAGCCTCGGCGACTGGTTTCTCTTCATCGCGCTTCCCTTCTACATCTATCAGTTGACCGGCTCGACGCTGGCGACCGGGGGCATGTTCATCGCCGAGTCTCTCCCGTCGGTCCTGTTCGGATCGCTGGCTGGCGTCTTCGTCGACCGGTGGGACCGGCGCAAGACGATGGTGATCTCGGACCTGGGGCGCGGCGTCCTCCTCCTGGTCCTGCTGGACGGCCAGGTCGCCAATCGGGTCGGGGTCATTTTCGTGGTGGTCTTCGTCCAGTCGGCGATCGGCCAGTTCTTCGGTCCGGCGAAGAGCGCCTTGATCCCGCGCCTGGTGAGTGAGTCGGACCTGGTCTCCGCCAATTCGCTGAGCTCGGTCAGCGGCGAGTTCACCCGGCTGG
>JBOGTX010000589.1:0-3917 GCA_050695695.1 Chloroflexota bacterium | reverse complement strand
CCGTAGTGCAAAAACTCCGGAGAAATCAGTCTTCGAGATGGTGACCGAATGGCCCCTGAGGTCTTCAATCCTCGATCCGATGCGACGCTGGACCTGCTCTTCGCGTCGAACGAGCGCCTGTCCGCACCCCTAGTTGAATTCTTGGGTAAGACGCGCGTCAGGGCTTTCGAGACCTTCAGCCCACTTCAGGCGATGGTAACGGTTGCAATCGGGAAGGGGGTGAAAACCCACGGCGCCATTCTCAGGTTGTGCCGGTCGGGATATGATGTGGAAGCCTTGGTCTTGCTGCGGACGCTGTTTGAGCTCGCGGTTGACACGCGCTACGTGGTTCGAGACTCTACCGGAGAATGGGCTCAGCGTTGGATCGACTATGACGTGGTCTTACGGAAAACTCTCAGCGATGTTATCAGCACCGACCCGTACTTTGAACACCACCGCGCCTCGGCCGCGGGTGAGGATACGGCACGTGGTGAAATCGCGGTCGAGGCGCGTCGAGCGCAGGAGAAGTGGCATTTTTGGGGACGCGACAGGGATGGCGAGCTATCGAAGCCCATTGACCATTGGTCCGGGAAGCCAAGACGCCAAGTAGCCCAGGCAGTCGGCTGGGAGTCCCACTACAACACCATCTATCGTCTCGCTTCAAATGCTTCCCACCCGAATTTCCGAGCAGCTACCGACTACGTCGTGGTTCAAGACGACTGCTCCATCAGGGTCGCGGTGGGTCCCTCAACGCGTTACATGGACCGTACCCTAATGTCGGCCCACGCCTATCTCGCGTCGATAGCCACCAATTGGGCAAAGGTCATGGACCCACCGGAGCACGTTCGAGCCGCCGTTGAGGAGGCTAAGCAAGACTTCAATTCGACGGTGGAGCGGATACTCGGTCCTGAAAGGGTCGCGCGGGCGCAGCGAGCCGGCGAACGACAGGGAGACGTCCCCGATTGACGATACGGTTCAGCTTATCGCTAAACTTGCTCTATCACTCGCGCCGCCTCCTCCTGCATTGTCGCGCAGGTGTGCCGCGGGTTGCCGGCGGGCCTACATCAATGGCAGCTTCGTCACGGCCAAGGCGCAGCCTGGTGATTTCGACGGCTGCTGGGAAAGTCGATGGCGTGGACCTTGCGCGCCTGGGCCCGGTTCTCTTGATCTTCGCCAATCGACGCGCTGCCCAAAAGCGGAAGTATGGTGGTGAGATGTTTCCCGCGGATTCGGTGGCCGATGCGTTTGGCACGGTGTTTCTTCATTTCTTCCAACGGGATCGGGAGAGCGGCCAGCCCAAAGGAATCATTGCCATCGATCGATAAAGGCTACCATGATCGCGAACGAGCGACAGTACCGGATCACGCAAGCGAGGATTCGTGAATTCGAGGAGGCGGTCGAGCGGATCGAGACGGTGGAAGCCCACCGCCCGCCCGAGCTACGACGGGTCATGCGAGAGGCCACCGAAAATCAGTTGGCGGAGCTCCGCGAGCAGGTGGCCGAGTGCAGGTGCTTGAGCTGGAATCGCTCGAAGAGCTACCGGATGCCTTGATCCGCGCGCGCATCGCGGCCGGCCTGACTCAAAAGGAACTGGCTGCCCGGCTTGGGCTCAAGGAGCAGCAGATTCAGCGCTACGAAGCAACCCGCTACGCGGGGGTCAGCCTCGACGCTCATCGCGGATCGCCGTTCCTACGTTGCGGTGCCTGGCCAGGTCCTTTCGATCACGGGCCCGACGGCGAGGCGCTCGGCCGAAATGTTGGACGCGGCAGCTCGGGCGCCTGGCCGCGCCGGTACACCATGACCGTTCGCTTGAAGGCGATGACGATGGTGCCATCCTGGTTGTAGCCGACGCTTTCGACGCGGACGATGCCGACGTTTGGGCGCGACCGCGATGGGCGCGTTTCCAGCACTTCGCTCTGGGCATAAATCGTATCGCCTTCGAAGACCGGGTGCGGCAGGCGCACCTCGTCCCAGCCCAGGTTCGCGAAGGCGTTCTGGCTCACGTCCGACACGCTCAGACCGGTGACCAGTGCCAGGGTGAAGCACGAATTGACCAATGGGCATCCAAACTCGGTCCGCGCGCTGTAGTGACCGTCGACGTGCAGTGGATTGGCGTTCACCGTTAGCAGGGAAAACCAGATGTTATCGGCGCTGGTGATCGTCCGGCCCGGCCGATGCTGGTAGACGTCGCCCACCCGAAAGTCCTCGAAGCAGCGCCCAGCCCAGCCGACTGGCGATACCCGGCCGCTCCCGTCATCGCTGGTTCGTGGCTCCTCGCCCACGGCACCCTCCTCTGACCGTTCCCGAGCGATCGGTCCGGTCTACTGTAGCACCGACCGGGCGTGGGTATCGATTCAAGACCGGGATTTGGCGGTCGGCCAGATCGCCCAATCCCGGTCTTGACATGTCCACGAAAGGCGAGACAATTCCAGCGAGTGCTTTGAACGAGAGGATGACCCATGAAGATCAATCACATCGGCGCGGGTACCCGCGCGCCGGCCACTGGCGCCCTTTTCGTTGGAGCGGTCGAGCGCGAGCCGCTGGTCGGCGACGCGGACTCTTCGCAGGTGCGCGTCGGCGTTGTCACCTTCAAGGAGGGGGCGGTGAACAAGCTGCACCGTCACACCTTCGACCAGGTGCTCGTGATCACCGAAGGCGAAGGCATCGTCCAAACCGAGGGCCAGCCGGAGCGGCGGGTCGCCGTCGGCGACGTCATCTTCGTCCCAGCGGGAGAGCGCCACTGGCACGGTGCCGCGCCCGGCCGAACGATGAGCCACCTGACGATCGGGACGCCCGGCACGACGTCCATGGATTAGGCAACGTTCGCGGTCGCATCGAGAAAGGGCGCGACCGCCGCGACGAACCCCAGCGGGGCTTCGATCTGGCAGGTGTGGCCGACGCCGGGGAGCCCCAGGTAGCGCGCGCCGGGAATCGCCGCGGCGAGGCGGCGACCCCGGTCGCCGACGATCAGCGCGTCGGCTTCGCCCCAGACCACCAGCGTGGGAATGGTGAGCAGGTCGTAGCGTTCCCGGGCGAGGCGCTCGTGCTCGTCGTCGACCGCGCCGGCCTGAGCGGGATCGGCGTGCTCCATCTGCCAGCGCAAATCGTCGCGGAAGGAGGATGGGACCCGCGTCGGGTCGGCGAAAATCGTCGTCATGGTCCGCTCGATCGCCGCTTCGCGCTCGGCATCCGACCCCGGGGGCGCGGCCTGCCGTCGCGCCGCCATTCGGGCTCGGCGTTCGGCCAGCTCCTCGGCGGTGAGTGGGCCGCCCGCCGCGTTGACCAGCACCATGCGACTGATGCGCCGGGGGGCGGCGAACGCCAGCGAGAGCGACCAGAACCCACCAAACGACTGCCCGACGACGCCAAAACGATCTAACCCGAGCGCGTCCGCCAGGGCGAGGAGGCTATTGGTCAGGGTCGTCCGGTCATAGCCGCGGCGGCTCCGATCCGATGCCCCGCAGCCGAGGCGGTCCATCGCGATACACCGCGCGTGCTGGCCGAGCGGCTCGAGCACCGGCCGCCACTCACGCGCCGAGGCCGTACCCTCATGGATGAAGAACACCGGCTTACCGTCGCCGGTCGCCTCGACGTGAAACGTCCCAGACGGCGTCTCGACGACGCTTGATTCGATCGCCATCATCACCCTCCCAATCGACGAAAATGCCCACCGATTGCTGGCAATCGTAGGGACGCTATCCTCGGAAGTCAACCCGATGACTCGCGCCGCCGTTCGTGTCAGCGACGTCGATGGTCCGCGCCAGCGGTTCCCTGGTCGAGGCGGCGCGGCGCGGCCGCCAGGCGGCCGGCGTCCATCAGCCACGACGCGCCGCGATCCCGTCCAGGACGACGGCAAGCGCGGCGCCGACTCCGGCGCGCGGGGCGAGTTCAGCGGCCGAGGGCGGTCCATTGCCGATCGAGGGATCCTCCTCGATGGT
>JBOGTX010000588.1:0-9511 GCA_050695695.1 Chloroflexota bacterium | reverse complement strand
GTGCTGGCCGGAGCGTAGCCGGCGAAGGTCGCGAGGGTAGCCGACGGGCCCGCGCCGACCGTCACGTCGCTCGGGGCGATCCCGCCGATACCGGCGACCTCATACCCCACGACCCTGGCGAATCGTGCCTCGCCGGTGCTCCGGTCATCGACCGTGGCAACCAGCATTCGAGTAAGGTTTGTCGCGGTCTGGGCGCGAATGACCGCTCCTTCGACCGTGGGGAAGTAGGATCGAGACCCATCCTGCCCGGCGACCTTCTCGACCAGGTAGGGCTTCATCAGCATGCCACCATTGGCAATCGCGGCGACCGCGACCGCCATTTGGAGGGGCGTGACCGAGATTCCCTGGCCCAGCGAATTGTTCACCAGATCGAACGGAAGCCAGTCGGCATCGCTTGGTAGACGTAAAAGTCCGGCCACCTCACCGGGCAAGCCAGCCGCGGTGGGCTTGCCGAAGCCAAACGCCTGGGCGTACTGGTAAAACCTGGGGGCTCCTACCCGAGTCGCCGCCCAGGCCGTGCCGACGCTCGAAGAGTCGGCAATGGCGTGGGTCATTGTCTCAAGGCCGGCCGGGCTCTCGCTCGATTCGTGAATGGTGGCGCCGAAATAGGTCAACTGACCGGAGTTCATGAACGACGTCTCCGGACCCACCGCCCCGGCGTCGAGCGCCGCGGCCAGGCTGATGAGGCGAAAGATCGAGCCCGGATCGGCGCTCTGGTGGACCGCCGGGATATTGAACAGCGCGACGTTGGCCGGCGAGTACAGGTCGGGATCGTCGTTCTGAAACGTCGGGAGACCAGCCACCGCCAGGACCGCTCCGGTCCGCGGGTCGAGGACGACGACCGTGCCGCCGCTGGCGTGGTCGCGATCGACGGCCGCGCGGAGCTCGCGCTCGGCCACCCACTGGACGTAGCGGTCGATCGTCAGGGTCAGGGTTGAGCCATCGACCGGCGCGGTATATTTGCGGGCGCCCAGGGCGATGGCATCGCCAGCGGAATCGCGCTCGGCGATCAGCTCGCCCGGCTGACCGGCAACGTCCCCGTTAAACGCGAGCTCGATCCCGCTGAGTCCGTTGTCGTCGATTCCGACCACGCCCAGCACCTGCGCCGCCAGGTTTCCTTGCGGGTAGGCTCGCTTCGGCTCCAGTTGGAGAAAGAGACCGGCGAGGTGAAGGCGGTCGATCTCGTTCGCGGTATCGTCGGGTAGCCAGCGCTGAATGAGCGTGGGCGCTGACTGTTTCTTCGCGAGCTGAGTCGCGAGCAGGCCAACCGGGACGTTCAAGATCGGCGCGAGGGTAGACGCGACCCGTGCTGGATCGGAGATTTCGGCGGTGCTGGCGTAGAGCGATTGATAGGTGACGCTGGTCGCCAGCGGATCGCCGTTCGCGTCGACGATATCACCGCGACGCGGGGGCAGGACGGATTGACGCCAGTGTTCATCGGTTGCCATCGCTCGGAAGTGCGTGCTTTCCAGGACTTGAAGCTCGACCAGGCGCGCCGTCAGGACGAGCGACACTCCGACGATCACCGCCGCGACGAGATAGACGCGCCAGCGACGCGTTTCGAGATCGTTCTGGCTGGAAGCCGCCGGGGCGTGATCAAGGGTGGCTATCATGGTCGCCGCATCACCCACCGCCAGAATCCGTGGCGAAGGTCGTGGGGATCAGCGCGCCAAGCTGTCCGATCAGCCAGCGCCAACCCAACGTCGCGGGCGATGCGGGACCGGATTGGGAAGGGGTCGCGAGGGGCGTCGGCGAGGGAATCGCCACGACCGCGGCGGTCGCGTAAACGACCTGACGCGGCGGCCCCATGTGAAGGCGGGCGGTGGCTTCGCGATCCACCCTGTCCAATGATTCGAGCTGAGCGACTTCGAGTCGCAACTGCTCGTTACGCATGGTCAAAGCGCCCTGCTGAGCTTGCAAATCGGCGATATCGTAGCCAGTGGCCGCGACGTCGCTGGTCTGATTCAGGTACAGCAGACTGAGCAACGCCCCCACGACGAGGAGCGGAATGAACATGGTTGGACGGGCGGCCCGCGTGCCCTGTCGGGGGTCGGTCCTGGCTCGGCGAATGGGGATTACCTCCAGATTGTCGATCAAGCCGCGTCGGGCAGTTTTTCGACCGCCCGCAGGATGGCGCTGCGGCTGCGGGGGTTTTGACTCAATTCTTCCGGCGTTGCCCGGACGCCCCGCCGAGTGAGCAGCGTGACTCGTGGCTGGTGCCCGCAGACGCAGACCGGGAGTCCCGGCGGGCAGATACAGCTTGCTGCCTGTTCGACGAAGAACCGCTTGACGATTCGGTCTTCGAGCGAATGAAACGAGATGACCGCCAGCCGCCCGCTGGGGGCGAGAATCTCGATCGCCTGCGGGAGGGCGCTTTCCAGGGCCTCCAGCTCGCGATTCACCGCGATCCGCAGCGCCTGGAACGTCCGCGTGGCCGGGTGCGTCTTCGCGCGTTGGCGCCCGGTTGACCGTTGGATGATCTCGGCCAGCTCGGTCGTCGTTTCGATCGGCGCGCGCCGCCGGGCATCGACGATCGCGCGAGCAATTCGCCTGGCCAGCGGCTCTTCACCAAAACGGCGCAGCAGGTCGGCCAATTCGAGCGCGTCAAGCTGGTTGACGAGGTCGCGGGCGGAGGGCCCGGCCTGCCGCGGATTGAATCGCATGTCCAGGGGAGCGGTCGTCCGAAATCCAAAGCCACGCTCGGCGTGGGCGAGCTGAAACGACGATAGCCCGAGATCGAGCAGGATGCCGTCGGCCGGCGCGAATCCGTTCCATCGCGCCACGCGCTCGAGGTCAGCGAAGCTATCGTGCGCCAGGACGACCCGGTCGTCAAATCGAGCGAGCCGTTCTCGCGCGCGCTCGATCGCCTCGGGATCCAAGTCGAGTCCGAGGAGTCTGCCACCGGGCGTCGAGCGCTCGAGGATCGCCTCGGCGTGTCCGGCCCCACCGAGGGTTCCGTCGACGTAGACCCCACCGGGCCTTGGTTGCAAGAGGTCCAGCGTTTCCGGGAGAAGCACCGGGACGTGCGTCACGGCTGCCAAATCTGGCTCCTTTCCACCAAAATTCTAGCCCAGTCGGGTCGAGAGTCAAGGAGGAAGGCATTGGAAGTCAGTTGGACCGCTGACGCAAAAGCCCGTTCGGATCGAAGGCGGACTTCAAGAGATGGTGGAGTACGTTCGAGTCAGCGCGATCGGCCGGACTCGGGAAGAGCCTGGCAATCGCCGCCATTCCCTCGGCCGAATGGGCCGCGAGCCGTGCCTCGACCGCTCCGCCGGTGGCCTCGGCGACGATCGAGCCCGAGATCAGGTGTTCCTGGCAGACCGCGATCAATTGGTGGCCGATCGCTGAAAACCGCTTTGGATCGACGCTCGCGCGGCGGGCTGCCGCGCCACCCGGCGGCGCGGCTGGCCAGGCGGCCGAATCGTCGATCTGCCCGCCGAGCTGGATTGCGCGATCGGTCAGGCGATCGAGACGGCGCTCGACGTTGCCGAGAAAGCTATCTTCGACCTCGACGAGGATCCAAGCGGAATTCGAGTCCGGTCTCACCGACAGCTCGACCGCTGCGGCTTCCAGGCTGGTCTCGGCGAGCCCGCGGACGCGCTCGAAGGCCAGCTCGGCCGAGGGGAAACGAAAACATCGCGCCGCGCGATGGCCGGGAACCGGGACCAGGCGCAAGGTGACGTCCAGGATGACTCCGAGCTCGCCGCGTGACCCGGCCAGCGCCGCGCTGAGGTGGAAGCCGGACGCGTTTTTGATCGCCTTGCCGCCGTGGCGAGCCAGGCCGACCGCCGGGCAGACGAAGCCTGTCCCCAGAACGTGATCCGCGACGGTGCCGTGGGCACGAGAGCGCCGACCGTGCGCGCCGGCCAGCGCCGCGCCGATGCTGGTCGCGGCGGGCAGCCAGCGCAAAGGCGGGCACCAGAGTCCGATCGAGCTTGCCGCTTCCCGAACGGAGCCGACGGTCGCGCCGGCCTGGGCGATCAGCGCGCTGCTCTCACGGTCGAGATCGACGACCCGGGTCAGTCGCTCGGTCGAGATGACCACTGCCCCTGCCCCTGAATCGCCATCGCCGGGAGGTAACGCCCCATCCCCGACCACGACCGTGGGGACGCTATCTGCCCAGAGCGCGGTCAGGCGGCCAACCGCATCGTCGACGTCGGTTGGCGCCACGATCTGGCGCGGTCCCTGGCTCTGGCTCGTGGCTCGATCCTCCGCGTTCGCCCACTCTGAAGAGGGTACACGCCGCCTGGCTCG
Source organism: Chloroflexota bacterium (assembly GCA_050695695.1). Lineage (GTDB taxonomy): Bacteria > Chloroflexota > UBA6077 > FW602-bin22 > CADDYW01 > JAJPKB01. Next base: position 5,257 of record JBOGTX010000588.1, on the reverse strand, counting down.
GGCGTCAAATTGGCGTTGTATAATTCCTTCGCGGCCCGCGTCAGGCAGGCGACGAAGGAGAGCGATTGTCAGCGGCGGACGATCTATTGTGGAGTCTGGCCGTCCCAACTCGGGCCGGCGAGCGGCCCGACCTTGAGCGCATGCGTCGGTTGCTCTTCGAGCTTGGCGACCCCCACCACGGGTTGCCGGTCCTTCACATCGGTGGGACGTCTGGGAAAGGATCGACGGCGACGATCGCCGCGCGGATTCTGCGGGAGGCGGGCTACCGCGTGGGCCTGCACGTGAAGCCGCACCTCGAAGCGGTCGAAGAGCGAGTCGTGGTCGATGGAAAGTCGATCGAACCAGCCCGCCTGGTCGCGTTGCTCGACGGCGCGTCGGCGGCCGCGCGAAAGGTGGGCCCGTCCTGGTACGAGCTGACGGTCGCGCTCGCGTTTCAGCACTTTCGCGCCGAGCAGGTCGACGTCGCGGTCGTCGAGGTCGGCCTGGGCGGGACCTACGACGGCACCAACGTCGTCGAGCCGCGAGCAGTGGTCCTGACGAACGTCGACCTCGATCACGTCGAGGTTTTGGGTGATACCGTCGAGAAGATCGCGAGCGACAAAGTCGGAATCATCAAGCCGGGGGTTCCGGTCGTCTGTGGTACGACGCAGGACTCGGTGCGAAAGATCGTCGCGGCGCGCTGCGAGGCGATGCGGGCGCCGCTGTGGGCACTCGACCGCGAGCTCCGCTATCGGGTCGGCGAGCTTGGGCCGGACGGCGCGCGCTTTGATCTTGACCTTCCGGAGCGCCACCTTGCGGATCTCCGGATCGGCCTGCAAGGTGCCCATCAAGTGGCAAACGCGGCGCTCGCGGTGGCCGCGGTAGAGGCACTGCGGAGCAGTGGCTTCTCGGTCGGCGAAACCGCGCTTCGGCGAGGGCTCGCGGCCGTCGCCGTGCCGGGGCGCCTCGAGGTCGCGCGGGCGCGTCCGCTGGTGCTGCTGGATGGCGCCCACAACCCGGCGAAGATGACCGCGCTGACGGAGGCGCTGCGCGCGCTGTATCCGGGCCGGCCGCTGACCGGAGTGCTGGCATTCAAACGCGGGCACGACCTGCCGCAAACCCTCGCGCCTTTGGCTCCAATGCTTCGGCGTGCGGTGTTCACCCGTTTCGACGCGGCGACAGATTACGGACGCGACCAGTCGGTCGATCCGGCGACCGTGTTGAAGACTTTCCAGGCGCTGGACGCGACCGCCGAAGCCACCGTCGAACCGGATCCGATTCGGGCAATTGACGATACATTGGAGCGGGCCAGGCCGGACGATCTGATTTGCGTGACCGGATCACTCTACCTGATCGGAAAGCTTCGTCCGTGGCTGAGAGAGCGGCGATGACCGAAGGCGGGGCGTCACCGCTCGACCCTGGGACCTGGCGATTTCTTTCGGCGCACCGGGTGGCGCGCCTGGCGACCGTGGACGATCGCGGGCGGCCGCACCTGGTTCCGGTGTGCTTTGGCGTCGCGGACGACACGATCTACCTTCCCCTTGACGAAAAGCCAAAACGGGTCCCGCTCACCCGACTCCGTCGAGTGCGTAACCTCGTCGCGAGGCCGGACGTGACACTCCTGGTCGACGACTATCGGGAAGAATGGACCGAGCTGAAGTGGCTGATGGTGCGCGGACGAGCGTCGCTGATCGAGCCGGGATCCAACGAGCACGCTCGGGCAGTCGCCTGTTTGAGGGAAAAGTATCCCCGGTACCGAGACATGGCGATCGACGTCCAACCAGTGGTGCGGGTTGTGCCGACTGGCGAGCGGCACTGGTCCTGGTCCGGCGATGGTCTGGCCGATTGGCCAGGGCGGCCGCCAAGGAACCTGGACTTCGACGCGATCATTCGCGGCCGCCGCTCGGTCCGCGCGTTCGCGGACAAGCCGGTCCCTCGGACGCTCGTGGAAAGAGTGCTGGAGGCGGCGCGCTGGGCACCGTCTCCGCACGGTCGGCTGCCGTGGCGATTCGCCGTCGTGACGACACCGTGGCTGAAAGCGCGACTTGCCGACGCGATGGGCGAGGAGTGGGAGCGGCAGCTCGCGATGGATGGGCAGTCGGCCGAGATCATCGCGAAGCGGAAGCGACGGTCCGAGGATCGGATCCGCGAGGCGCCGGTGTGCGTCGTGGTAAGTTTGTACCTCGAGGACCTGGATCGCTACCCGGACCCGGCGCGCCAGGCGGCCGAGGAAACGATGGCGATCCAGAGCCTCGGCGCGGCGGCCCAGAACCTTTTGCTGGCGGCGTACCAGAACGGCCTTGACGGCGGCTGGATGTGCGCTCCGCTCTTCTGCCCCGACACGGTCCGCGCCGCGCTCGATCTGGAGCCATCGCTCACGCCGCACGCGCTCCTGACCCTTGGCTACGCGGCGAAGGATCCGATCCGCCGCGAGCGCCTTCCCCTCGAGACGTTGATCGTTCGGTATGATTGATCGCCTATTCGGAGTCCGAGCTCCACTGGGTATGAAACACGCCCTTGGCGTCGACCCGCTCGTAGGTATGGGCGCCGAAGTAATCGCGTTGAGCCTGGGTAAGATTTGCGGGCAGCCAGGCGCTTCGGTAAGCATCGAAATAGGCGATCGCGGACATCAAGCCGGGCGCCGGAATGCCGAGGTCGAGCGCGGTATGGATCACCGCCCGAAGGTTTTCCTGTCGGGCGATCACCGTTTGGGCGATTGGCACATGTTGCAGAAGGTTGGGTAGATCGGGTCGGGCATCGAAGGCAGCCCGAACGTCCTCGAGAAACGCCGCCCGGATAATGCAGCCGCCGCGCCAGATCCGCGCTACAGTTCCCAGATCCAGCCCGTAGCCGTAGGTTTGCGACGCCTTGCGAAGCAAGGCCATGCCTTGAGCGAAGGTCACCACCATACCAACGTAGACCGCGTCCTGGAGCTGTCCGAGAAACCCGCCTCGATCGCCAACCTGGCCGATCGCCTCCCGAACGAGGATACGGCTGGCGTCTTCCCGTTCGGCCTTGTAGCCCGAGAGATCGCGCATCGCGACCGCGGTGTCGATCGTCGGGACCGGCACTTGAAGGCTCATCGCGTCCTGGGACGTCCACATCCCGGTGCCCTTCTGCCTGGCCTCGTCGAGAATCACGTCGACCAGACGCTTGCCAGTTCGAGGGTCGAGCTGCTGAAAGATCTCGAAGGTAATCTCGATCAAATAGGCGTTGAGCTCGGAATGGCTCCAGCGCTCGAACACGCTCCGCAGCTCGTCGTCATTCAAGCCGAGCCCTCGCTTCATCAGGTCGTACGCCTCGGCGATGATCTGCATCAGGCCGTACTCAATGCCGTTGTGGACCGTCTTGACGTAATGCCCGGCCGAACCCGGGCCAAGGTAGGCCACGCAAGGGTCGCCACCGACGACCGCGGCGGACGCTTCAAGAATTGGGCGGACCCGCTCGTACGCTTCCCGGGGCCCACCGGGCATGAGGCTCGGACCGTGCCGGGCGCCGTGCTCTCCGCCGGAGACACCGATGCCAAGAAACCCGATGCCCTGATCGGCCAGCGTCTTCTGGCGAAGGTCGGTGTCGGCGAAGTGAGAGTTTCCGCCGTCGATGACCACATCCCCCGGCGCGAGGTGTGGCATCAGGTCGCGAAGGACCGCGTCGACCGGCGGCCCGGCCGGTACCAGCATAATCTCCGCCCGGGGAGATCGCAGACTTTCCAGAAAGGCTCCAAGCTGGTCCGATGCGACAACGTTCCGATCTCGAGCCTCGGCGCGGAGAAGCTCGACTTTCGTCGGGTCGGTATCGTATCCCGCCACCGAAAAGTTGTGGTCGGCCATGTTCAAGAGCAGATTGCGCCCCATGACGCCCAATCCGACCATTCCGATGTCGTAACCAGAATTCCGCATGGCACACCCCATTCGCGCCCAGCCCACCCACGCCGGGCGCCCGCGTTTCGATTGACCCAATCTTACACCCGCGGGTGGCGCGGACTGCGGGGCTAGAACACCCGAATCTGCAATTCGCCAGCGAGGTCGCGCAAGTACGCGGCGGCCGTGGGCCACTGCTCGAAGCTGGCGCCTTCGACAATCAGGGGGTAGGACGGGTCGAGCGCCTCCATCCGCCGCAGGTAAGTCTTGAAATCGAGCGTACCGGTGCCCGGACAGCACGCCTCGATGTGGATCGTCAAGCGGTCCTCGATTCGCGAGTCCTTGGCGTGACCGCTGACGATGTGGCAGCTCAGAGCATCAAACATCCGATCGATTGCCGGGCCGGTCTCAAACGCCGTTTCCAGGGTGATCCAATTCGCCGGATCCAGATCAGAGCGAATCCATGGCGAGTCCACGGCGTCCAGGACGTCCCGAACGGTTTCGGGAGTCTTGAGGGTGACGAGCTGATGAGCTTCGAGCCCGAGGTAGACGCCGGCGTCCTCCGCCGCGGGCGCGCACTCGCGGAGGGTGCGGATCAACTGGCGGCGCGCCGTGGCGGTCCAGTTGCCGGGATGGGGAAACCACGGGCCGCGCGCATTCAGGCTGCCCGGGCCGGTATCGATCGAGCGTGAGCCGAGCCAGCCGGCGATCTTCAATGCGGCCTGAAGGACAGTGACAGCCTCGTGCCGCTTCCCTTCGTCGGGGTGAATCAGGCATTGCCAGTAGCCGGTCGTTTGATACAGCTCGATGCCGTTGTCACGGAGGATCGAGCGCGCGCGCTCGCACTCGGCGCGGGTGGTCGTCAGCGGATCGTTCTTCGCGAATCGCGTGAAGATACCGGAGTAGCCGGCGTCCCGCACGGTGCGACATAGCTCCGGGCTTATCTCATTCAGGTCGGTCGGACAGATACCACCGCAAACTCCCAATCTCACCTGGTCCCTCCTCGTTAAGCTGACTTTGAGCGCTGGGCGGAACGGTTGAATCGACGGGCGCTCGACGCTCAGCGCTCTAATTAGTCGAAGAATTCGAGTCGCACTCCTGGTGATACGACGAGACGATCGATTTGACGAAGCCAGACGGATCGCGAGCCACCGTCAGGGTAATGTCGTTGAGCATCTGGTGCATTGAATCGAGGTTTGGGGGCAGGTGATTTTGCCAGAGATCCGCCCAAACCTGGGCCTGGCGTCGAAAGGCCGTCTCCTCGGCAAGGTAGCAGTTCGACGGCGAGTAGGTCAAATTGCCCGCGGCATCGTCGGCGGCGTGTTGGAGCTCGTGTGCCAGGATGGTCGCGCGCACCCAGGACGAGTACGAATCCAGGCTGGGATCGAGCGTCACCAGCTTCGTCGACGGGGAGTAGG
>JBOGTX010000587.1:0-3626 GCA_050695695.1 Chloroflexota bacterium | reverse complement strand
CGGCCGGACTAGCTCGATGGTCGCTGATCTCAGCCTCCCGCGATAAGGCGAAGTAACGTGCTGATCGCCAGTCCGCCAAGCGCACCGAGGGTGACGATCCCCAGGAACTCGAGGGCGTTGCCGAGGGGCCCCTGCAAGGTGTAGCGTGCCTCCACCACACCCAGAGCGATCGCGGCGACGACGGTGAGGCCGTAGGCCCACAGCCAGGGAAGCGATAGGGAGAGCAGGAACGGCAGGATGGGCACGAAGGCGCCAACCATGAACGAACCACCGATCAGAACTCCTTGCAGCCATTGGGGGCGCTCCGCGTTTTCCCGCGTCACGCCCAGCTCGTCCCGGATCATCGCCTCGAGCCAGCGCTCGTTGTCCGCGGTGAGGTGCCGGATCAGTCGATCCAGGAGCGGGCCGCGAAATCCCTTTGCCTGGTAGATTCGGCGCAGCTCAGACCGCTCCTCGTCCGGCTCGTGAGTAATCTCGTAGCGCTCGGTCGCGATCCGCTGGCGCAAGATGGCGCGCTCGGTACGGGCCGACAGGTAACCCCCCAGGCCCATCGAGACGCCGCCCGCGAACAGCTCTCCTAACGCGATGACCACGATCTGGGGATGCGCTACGGCGCTGATCGCCAGGACGAACACCAGCGTGGTGACCAGTCCGTCGTTCAGCCCGAAAACGACCTCGCGGAGCCAGCTACCGCGGTGAGGGTGCAGCTCGTGCCCGTATCGCATCAGGTTCCTCGTCGCGCTCCTTGAAGCCGTGCCAGGGTGATGGTGTTCTGGTCGTGCGTGCTGCCTCGGTAAAGCTTCGTCCGTCGGCTACCGCTGGTACCAAGAGGCTATTGTGTCGACGCGCGCTTCGCCCTTTACTTAATGGGAAGACATTCTCGATCGAGAGGGAGGGACACGCGTGGACAAATTGCTTCACTCGCGGCGAGCCCGACGGATCAACGGCTACTTGCTTTGTCTCACCATCGGGATCATCCTGGTGTTGCTCGTCGTCGGCCGATTCATCCAATTGTTTTCCTGAGACACGGCCATGACATCGGTGAATTCGATCGACGTCGTCATCGCGGTGTGCATGGTCATGGGCATGGCGGCCGGTTTCCGCCAGGGCCTCCTCCGGCAGGCGATCGATGTCATCGCCGTCTACGTCGCGATCGCGCTCGCGGCCCAGTACTCCGGGCTGCTGACCGCGGCCCTGGCGCCGTCGATCCGAGTCGACCAGACGACGCTCGCGTCGTTGACCATGTTCGGCGTCTTCGCCCTGACCTGGCTAACGCTGCACGGGATGAGCTACCTGATCTATCCCAGCACGACGCTCTCCCAGCTCGCTATCCTCGATCGAGTCGGCGGCGCGGGACTTGGCCTCGCCGTGGGAACGACGATCGTCGGAGTCGGGCTCACCCTTTTCATCTTCATCCTACAGGCGCCCTGGGGCATGGACTATACGAATCAGCAAAGTCTGGTGAGCATGGTATCGTCCAGCCGTCTGGACGCGATCATTCAGTCGTACCTGCCGTCGTTTTTCGACACGCTCCGGCCGTGGCTGCCGCGGGGTCTTCCGGCGATGTTCGGGCAGGCGATGAACATCTGATTCGAGCCGCGGTTCCCGGAGCCGCAACATCAGGAGAACAGCGCGCTCACCGACTCGTTGGAATTAATTCGGCGAATCGCCTCGGCGAGCAGCGGCGCCACCGACACGACCTTCAGCTTTCCATTGGGCTTGCTCGGGTCGATCGGCACCGTATCGGTCGCGATGATCTCCTCGACCAGGGGATGCTCGTTCAGTCGTTGGAGGGCCTGACCGGAAAAGATTCCGTGGGTGCAGGTCACGTAGGCGCGCCGCACGCCCTCCCGGCGCAGGAGGTCAAGCATCTCGATCGTCGAGCCACCGGTCGCGATCTCGTCGTCGGTCACCACGGCGGTCTCTTTGTGGACGTCGCCGACGATTCCGTCGATGACGACCCGTTCGTCGTCGAGCCGGCGCTTGTTTCCCGCCGCGACCGGCAGGTTGAGGCGACGCGCGAGATGAGTGGCGCGCTTGGCATTTCCGATGTCCGGCGTGACCACGACGGCATCGCGGAGATCTCGATCGCGCAGCGCCTCCGCCAGGACTGGCTCCGCGTTCAGGTGGTCGGTCGGCACCCGGAAAAATCCGTGGACCTGGGGAGAGTGCAAGGTGAGGGTCAGCACCCGATTCGCCCCGGCGGTCTCCAGCAAATCGGCGACCAGACGCCCGGCGATCGAGATGCGCGGCTCGTCTTTCTTGTCCGACCGCGCGTACGAAAAATAGGGGATCACCGCGGTGACTCGCTCCGCCGACGACGAGCGCGCGGCGTCGAGGAGCATCAGCAGCTCGAACAGGTGATCCTGAACCGGGCGCGCGAGCGTCTGCACCACGAAGACGTCGGCCCCGCGAACGTTCTCGCAGAGACGGACGTAGAGATTGTCATTACTGAACCGTCGTCGTTGCGCCGGGGACAAGGGGATCTGCAGGGAGCGCGCGATGCCAAGGGCGAGGTCAGGGTGCGACGATCCGCTGAAAATCCGCAGGCGGCTCAAGGCCTCACCCCACTCTGCTCCGGCGTCGATCACATCACGTGGAGAACGACCGCGGCATCCGGCCAGACCCGGTCGAGACGGTAGAAATCCCGAAGGTCGCGCGAAAAGAGGTGCAAGATAACGTCGCCAAAGTCGAGCAGCAACCAGCCGGAGTCGGCGGTGCCTTCGACGTGGTCGGGTCGAACGCCCAGCTCGTCGGCCCGCTCGGCCAACCGCTCGCGAAGCGCGACGAGCTGACGGTCGCTCGTCCCGGTACAGATGACGAAATAGTCCGCCAGGTAGGTCGCCCGCCGGACGTCGAGCAGGACGATGTCTTCAGCTTTCGCCTCCGCTGCCCAGTCCGTGAGCTGGCGTGCCAGGGCTAGCGCGTCCAGCAACGACCTCCAAAAATCAGTTCGGCTCGCCACGTCGCCGTCTTCGGGGATTATAGCATGGATCAGGCGTGGTCGGCATTGGGAAGCGTCAGCGTCAGATGAGCGAAGCGTCAGCTACGACTGGCCGCGGGTGGCGACGCCGGGGTATACTGTGCGAGAGGAAGGGATCACCATGAAGGTTATCAGCATCACCCCGCGTGGCTACTGCTACGGGGTGGTGGATGCCGTGGAAGCCGCGAAGCGCATCGCCGCCGATCCGAAAACGCCCCGGCCGATCTACATCCTGGGCCAGCTCGTCCACAATCGTCACCTCGTCGAGCGTCTCGCCGAGCTTGGCATCATCTCGCTCGAGAATACCTCGAGCCGGTTGGATCTCCTCGATCGGATCGACCGGGGCACCGTCGTCTTCACCGCGCACGGGGTTTCCCCACTGGTCAAGGAGCGGGCGCGGGCCAGGGGGCTAACTTGCTTCGACACGACCTGCCCGGACGTCGAAAAGACCCACGTCCTGATCCGGCGCCTGGTCGCCGACGGTTACGACATCCTCTACATCGGGCGGAAGGGCCATCCGGAGCCCGAAGGCGCCAGCGGCGAGGCACCGGGGCACGTCCACCTCATCCAGGATGAGGACGACCTCGATCGGTTTCGCCTCGATCAGACCAAAAAACTGGCGGTGACCACCCAGACCACCCTC